>NZ_JBHWUU010000091.1:0-38998 GCF_042737375.1 Streptomyces sp. NPDC060000 | reverse complement strand
CGTGCCCCGCGCGCATCGAAGGCGCTTCGTGGCCCCTTCCCAGGGGTTGGGGGCGTGGGGGCTGGGGGTCCCCCACCCCCCACGCCCCCCATCGCGTCGCATTGACGATTACACTGGTACGCGTGCCTCAACTTCGTCTCGCTCTGAACCAGATCGACTCGCGCGTCGGCGACCTCGTCGGCAACACCGAAACGATCCTCCGCTGGACCCGGCACTCCGCCGAGCAGGGAGCGCATCTCGTGGCGTTCCCGGAGATGGCGCTGACCGGGTATCCCGTGGAGGACCTCGCCCTGCGGTCCTCCTTCGTCGACGCCTCCCGCACGGCCCTGCGCGCGCTCGCCGCGCGCCTCGCCGAGGAGGGCTTCGGTGAGCTCCCGGTGGTCGTCGGCTACCTCGACCGGTCCGAGGGGGGCCGGCCGAAGTTCGGCCGCCCGGCCGGCTCGCCCCGCAACGCGGCGGCGGTGCTCCACGGCGGTGAGGTGGTCCTCTCCTTCGCCAAGCACCACCTGCCCAACTACGGCGTCTTCGACGAGTTCCGCTACTTCGTGCCCGGCGACACCATGCCGGTGCTGCGGGTGCACGGCGTCGACGTGGCCCTCGCCATCTGTGAGGACCTCTGGCAGGACGGCGGCCGGGTGCCCGCGGCGCGCTCCGCCGAGGCCGGTCTGCTGCTCTCCGTCAACGCCTCCCCCTACGAGCGCGACAAGGACGACACCCGTCTGGAACTGGTCCGCAAGCGGGCCCAGGAGGCCGGCTGCACCACCGCCTACCTCGCGATGATCGGCGGGCAGGACGAGCTGGTCTTCGACGGCGACTCGATCGTCGTCGACCGCGACGGCGAGGTCGTGGCGCGGGCGCCGCAGTTCTCGGAAGGGTGCGTGGTGCTGGACCTCGACCTCCCGGCGGCCTCGGCCGACGCGCCGACGGGTGTCGTGGACGACGGTCTGCGCATCGACCGGGTGGTGCTCTCCGAGGAGCCGCTCCCCGCCTACGAGCCCGAGCTCAGCGGCGGGTACGCGGAGCGGCTGGACGACGCCGAGGAGATCTACTCGGCGCTGGTCGTGGGCCTGCGCGCGTACGTCGCGAAGAACGGCTTCCGGTCGGTGCTCATCGGGCTGTCGGGCGGTATCGACTCGGCGCTCGTCGCGGCGATCGCGTGCGACGCGCTGGGCGCGCAGAACGTGTACGGCGTGTCGATGCCGTCGAAGTACTCCTCCGACCACTCGAAGGGCGACGCGGCGGAGCTGGCGCGGCGGACGGGCCTGAACTTCCGCACGGTCGCGATCGAGCCGATGTTCGACGCGTACATGGGCTCGCTGGGCCTGACGGGCCTGGCGGAGGAAAACCTCCAGTCCCGCCTGCGCGGAACCCTGCTGATGGCCCTCTCCAACCAGGAGGGCCACATCGTCCTCGCCCCCGGCAACAAGTCGGAGCTGGCGGTCGGCTATTCGACGCTCTACGGCGACTCGGTGGGCGCGTACGGACCCATCAAGGACGTCTACAAGACGTGGATCTTCCGGCTCGCGGAGTGGCGCAACCGCGCCGCGGCGGAGCGGGACCAGACCCCGCCGATCCCCGAGAACTCGATCACCAAGCCGCCGAGCGCGGAGCTGCGCCCCGGCCAGGTGGACACCGACTCGCTCCCGGACTACCCGGTCCTGGACGCCATCCTCGAGCTGTACGTCGACCTCGACCAGGGCGCGGACGCGATCGTCGCGGCGGGCTATGACCGTGAACTGGTCGTCAAGACCCTGCGCATGGTGGACACCGCCGAGTACAAGCGGCGTCAGTACCCGCCGGGCACGAAGATCTCGGCGAAGGGCTTCGGCAAGGACCGCCGTCTGCCGATCACGAACGCCTGGCGCGAGTCGGTGTGACCGCCCTCCGGCCCCGGCCCCGGTCCCCGGACTTCGGACTTCGGACCTCGGACCTCAGCCGGGCCTGGCCCGGTCGCGTGCTGCGGCCGGGCCTTCGCGTGCGCGGTGATGCGGGCTACCGGTGGCCGCCGTTCGTGAACCGTTCGAAGGCATGGCTGACGGCCCACGTGTCCTGGGCGATCCCGGAGCACGAGTCGGAGCCGCCGGTGCCCGGGCAGCCGCCGTTGTCGCGCTGGAGCGCCCAGAAGGACAGCGTGTCGATCCTCTTGGCCTCGGCCCGCTGCTCCACGGTGACCGCGTCCCTCGCGGTGAAGGTCTCCTCGGGGCCGTAGTCGTCGATGCCGGGCATCTCGATGACGCCGATCATGCTCCACAGCTTCGCGGAGCTCTTCTTCGGGTGGAGCACGGCCAGTTGGTCGTGCAGGCCCTGGGCGGCCGTCTCGGTGTCGGCCGCCAGGTCGTGGGCGGCGCCGTCGTAGTAGGCGAAGGTCATGAGGCTGACGACGTCCACGCGGCGACGGTGAACCGCCGGCGCAGGGCGTCGCCCGCGTGGACGGCACGCCGGGCGCGCTCGACGGTCACCTGGTTCTCGCCGATCACCGACATGGCCGGCGTCAGTGACGAGCCCCCGCCTCCGCCGCGGTCCGCGGTACGTGCGTCGCGACGACACGCTCGCGGCCGGTGGTCTGCGGGGCCCGGCGCGCGTCGACCATGGCCGCGACGCCCGCCACGACCAGGCCCAGGACCGCCAGGACGGCGCCCGCCAGCGCGGGCGAGGTGGCGCCGAAGCCTGCCGTGAGGGCCAGGCCGCCGATCCAGGCGCCGCCGGCGTTGGCCATGTTGAAGGCCGCCTGGTTGGCGGAGGAGGCGAGGGAGGGACCCGCGGCCGCCTTCTCCATCACCATCAGGTTCAGCGGCGAACCCGTCACGAACGCCGCGATGCCCAGCAGGACGACGGCCAGCGCTCCACCCCACGCCGTCGTCATCAGCAGCGGGAACAGGGCCAGGACCAGGACCAGTGACGTCAGTCCTGCGAACAGGGTCGGGCGCATCGCGTGGTCGGCGAGGCGGCCACCGACCAGGTTGCCGATCGTCGCGCCGACACCGAACAGCGCGAGCAGCAGCGTCACGCTGGAGTCGGCGTACCCGGCGGAGTCCGTCAGCATCGGGGTGATGTAGCTGTACGCGGAGAACAGGGCGCCGAAGCCGGCCACCGTGGTGCCGAGCGCCAGCCACACCGGCAGCGAGCGCAGGGCGGCCAGCTCTCGGCGCAGCCCGACGGCGGGCGCCTGGCTGTGGTCGTGCGGGATCAGCAGGGCCAGGGAGGCTATCGCCGCCAGGCCGATCGCGCCGACGCCGAGGAAGGTCGCCCGCCAGCCGAGGTGCTGGCCCATGAGGGTGGCGACGGGGACGCCCGCGATGTTCGCGACGGTCAGGCCGAGGAACATCAGCGACACCGAGCGGGCCTTGCGCTCCGGGGCGACCATGTTGGTGGCCACCACCGCGCCGACGCCGAAGAAGGCGCCGTGCGGGAGACCGCTGAGGAAGCGGGCGGCGAGCAGGGAGTCGTAGCCGGGGGCGAAGGCCGAGAGGGCGTTGCCCACGACGAAGAGCCCCATCAGGGAGATCAGGACGGTCCGGCGGGACATCCGTGCCGTCGCCGCGGCCAGCAGCGGCGCGCCGATGACGACGCCGAGCGCGTACGCGGAGACCAGGTGTCCGGCCGTCGGGATCGAGACATGCAGGTCGTCCGCGACATCGGGCAGCAGGCCCATCATCACGAACTCCGTGGTGCCGATTCCGAAGGCACCCACGGCCAGGGCGAGCAGGGCCAGGGGCATGGAGAACTTGCCTTTCAGGGAGAGCGGGTTCCGTTCATCATACGTTTCGTATGTTCAAGTACGGAACAAAGTCTCCCCGGCCCGCTATTCCAGCGGGTGACCCCCTCGTTAAGGTGTGGTGACCTTCACACGCGCCGCCACCGGCAGATGGTCGCTGGCCGTCTGCGGCAGCGTCCACGAGGTGACCGGCTCCACGCCCTTGACCATGATCTGGTCGATCCGGGCCATCGGGAACGACGCGGGCCAGCTGAAGCCGAAGCCGCTGCCCGCAGCGCCCTGCGTGGAGCGCATCTGCGAGGTCACGGCGTTGAGCGAGCGGTCGTTCATGGTGCCGTTGAGATCGCCGAGCAGGACCACCCGGGTCAGCTTCTCGTCGGCGATCGCCTCACCCAGCGCGTCCGCGCTCTTGTCGCGCTGCCGGGCGGTGAACCCGGCCTGGAGCTTCACCCGCACCGAGGGAAGATGCGCGACGTAGACGGCGACCTCCCCCTCGGGCGCCGCGACCGTCGCCCGCATCGCGCGTGTCCAGCCCAGCTTGATGTCGACGGGCTTCACACCGCTCAGCGGGTACCTGCTCCACAGGCCGACCGTGCCCTGCACCGAGTGGTACTTGTACGTCGCGGCCAGCGCCTTCTCGTACACCGGCACCGCCGTGGCGGTCAGCTCCTCCAGCGCCAGCACATCGGCCTCGGACGCGGCCACGTCACGGGCGGTGCCGGCGGGGTCCGGGTTGTCGGCGTTGACGTTGTGGGTGGCGACGGTGAGGTCACCGCCGCTGCCGGTCCGGTCGACGAGCAGCCCTCCGAAGAGGTTCAGCCAGACAACGGCCGGGAGGATCACGGCGATCAGCGCGGTCGCCGACTTGCGCACCAGCGCCAGCACCAGCAGCACCGGCACGAACACACCGATCCAGGGCAGGAACGTCTCCGTGAGACTGCCGAGGTTGCCGTAGCGGTTGGGGATGCGCGCGTGCATCAGCATCACCAGGGAGAACGCCAGCGCGAACCCGGTGAGGACCAGACCCCGCCGCCAGATCCGCGGATCGCCGCGCCACCCCGCGCCGATCCGGCCGAGCAGAGTGCCGATCAGGCGCCGAAGCCGAACTCCCCGAGGCTCGGGACCCGAGCCTCCGTTGCCGTCCGTCTCCGTCATGTACGCCTGCTGCGCCATACCGTCGCCTCACTGCCTGCCTTGCACACCGTCCGTCCCCCGGGTACGACCCTAGGGGATGATCGGCTTTGATCTCGCCGTCCCGTGACGGCCGTACGGGGGCGAGGACGACCGGGGCGGTCTCACGGGTTCCGGTCCTGCGACATGTGACCGGGTCTGTGACGAAACGCGCACATTCGGGTTACGTGATGGGGGAACTGACGGGGCGTAGGCCGGCCAGCAGCGTATCGACGATGCGCTCCGGAAGTTCTTCGGAGAGGTCCGCGTCGGGACGCAGGATCGCGCGTACGAGCATGGGGCCGACGAACATGTCGTTCACCAGCTCCACATCCAGGTCGGCGCGCAGTTCGCCGTTCGCCTGCCCCCGGCGCAGGACCTCGACGCCCATCCGGCGCCGGGGTTCTATCGCCGTGTTGTGGTACGCCGCCCAGATCTTCGGGCTGCTCTTCATCTGGGCGTGCACGTTGTGCAGGATCGCCGAGGAACGGTTGGCGAGACCCCTGCGCCGCACCGTCTCCAGCAGCACGATCAGGTCGTCCCGCATGGATGTACCGGGGAGTTCGGGATCCTGGGGTTCGGCGGCACGCAGCACGTCGACGAAGAGTTCCTCCTTGCCGCTCCAGCGGCGGTAGATGGCGGCCTTGCCGACGCCCGCGGTACGGGCGATGCGCTCGATGGAGATCTCGGCGAGCGAGACGCCGTCCTCCAGCAGCTTCATCGCGCCCTCGATGATGGCCCGTTCGACGGCCTCGCTCCGGGGGCGCCCCCGGACGGGCTGCTCCACACCGGCACCCTTGACGGCGGACCCTGTGTCGGTGGTTCCCGTGTCGGTGATCCGCGTGGCCTCCGCGTCGGTGGTCCCTGAGGTCCCCGTGTCGGTGGTCCGTGAGGCCCCCGTGTCGGTGGTCCCCCTGTCGGCGAGGCTCACGTCGTTGATCCTTTCGTCGCACTGGGGGGATTGTCGCCCGAAGAGAAGGGCGGGACGGCGGCTCCCGGCCACCACCCCGCCACCGTCCCTACGGCTTCACCCGCTCCAACTCCTCCTCCGCTGCGTCCTCGCGCGTCGGCTTCGGCCTGCCCGGCAGGAACACGGCGACCACGACCGCGCCCACGAACGCCACCCCGGCCCCGCACAGCGCGGTGACGTGCATGGCGTGCAGGAAGGCGTCGTTGGCGGGGGCGATCAGCGCCCTGCCCTGGTCGCCGAGTTTCGCGGCGACCCCCAGTGTCGCCTCGATGGACTCGCCCGCCGTGTCGCGCAGGCCCACCGGCAGTGTGCCGAGGTGGCCCTCGATGCCGTCACGGTAGGACGTGGACAGCACGGAGCCGAGGACGGCGATGCCGAGCGCGCCGCCGACCTGGCGGAAGGTGTTGCTCAGCGCGGAGGCGGAGCCGGCCTTCTCGCGGGGCAGGGCCTGCATGATGACGACGCTGGTGGGGGTCATGACGTGGGCCATTCCGGCGCCCATGCAGAAGAAGACGACCTCGAGGAGCCAGATAGGGGTGTCGGCGTCCAGCGTGGCGAACGCGGCCAGCGTCGCGGCGAGGACGAGCATCGCCGCCGTGGTCGTGGCCCTGATCCCTATGCGGTCGACGACCAGCCGGGCCCGCGGCGCGAAGATCAGCTGCGCGGCGGCCAGCGGCAGCATCAGCAGGCCGGTCTGGAGCGGCGAGTAGCCGCGCACGCTCTGGGTGTAGAAGACCGAGAAGAAGGTCACGCCCATGAGCGCGAAGAAGACCAGGGCGATGACGGCGATCGCGGCCGAGAACACCTTGTTCTTGAAGTAGTCCATGTCGACGGACGGATGGTCGCTGCGCTTCTCGTGCACCACGAACGCCACGAGTACGAGCAGGCCGGCCGCCGTGGTCGCCAGCACGGTCGAATCGGTGAAGTCGGCCAGCTCGCCGCCCTTGATGATGCCGTAGACGAGCAGGACCAGGCCGACGACCGACAGCGCGACGCCGACCAGGTCGATGCGGCCGGGGTTCGGGTCCCGGGACTCGGGCACCAGCCACAGCATCAGCCCGAACGCGAGCAGCACGATCGGCACGTTGATGAGGAAGACCGAGCCCCACCAGAAGTGGTCGAGGAGGAGACCGCCGGTGATGGGTCCGATGGCGATGGCGAGTCCGACGCCACCCGCCCAGATGCCGATCGCCTTGGGCTGCTCCTCGCGCTCGAAGACGTTCATCAGGACGGCCAGGGTCGCGGGCATCACGAAGGCCGCGCCGAGGGCCATCAGCGCGCGGAAGGCGATGAGCTGGGCGGGCGAGCCGGATTCCGCGGCGAGCGCCGAGCCGAGGCCGAAGACGGTGAGTCCGCCGAGCAGGACCTTCTTGCGGCCGAAGCGGTCGCCGAGGAGCCCGGCGGAGAACAGCAGTCCCGCGAAGACGAGCGTGTAGGCGTTGATCGCCCACTCCAGCTCGCTCTGGGTGGCGCCGAGGCCGGTCGGGGCGGGCGTCGAGATCGTCTTGATCGCGACGTTCAGGATCGAGTTGTCGAGCACCACGATCAGCAGGCTCAGCATCAGGACACCGAGGATCGCCCAACGACGCCGGTGCACCGCTTCCGGTATGCGCGGAGCGGTCGGGACGGCAGGAGTAGTCATGGATCGAGCGTAGGACATTTTCGATACGAGACCGTCTCGTATCGATTCCTCGGCCCCTTTTCTTACTGAGGCTTTACCCGGGGTCGACCGAGGGTCCTGCGCCCTGGGGGACCGAGGCTCTGCGCCCCGGGGGCACTGAGGCTTTGCCCACAGGGGGCGCTCTGGCTCTCCCTGGCACGAGGTGCCACCATGGGTGGTGGTCCGGGGACGCCGTGAGGGCGCCTCGAGATGACGTTAGGAGCCGGTGCAATGACGCAGTTTTCGGCTGCCCAGAAGACCTCCGACGGCAGCAGGGCGCTGTACGGAGGAAAGGGCACACGCCGCATCACCGTCCGCGACCTCGCCCTCGCCAAGGAGCGCGGCGAGAAGTGGCCCATGCTCACCGCCTACGACGCGATGACCGCCTCCGTCTTCGACGAGGCCGGAATCCCGGTGATGCTGGTGGGCGACTCGGCGGGCAACTGTCATCTGGGGTACGAGACGACCGTGCCCGTCACCCTCGACGAGATGACCATGCTGTCGGCGGCGGTCGTACGGGGCACCAGCCGTGCGCTGATCGTCGGCGACCTGCCCTTCGGCTCCTACCAGGAGGGGCCGGTGCAGGCGCTGCGCTCGGCGACCCGCCTGGTGAAGGAGGCCGGGGTCGGGGCCGTGAAGCTGGAGGGCGGCGAGCGCTCCCACCGGCAGATCGAGCTGCTGGTCGAGTCCGGGATTCCGGTGATGGCGCACATCGGCCTGACCCCGCAGTCCGTGAACTCGATGGGATACCGCGTGCAGGGACGCGGCGAGGAGGCGGCCCAGCAGCTGCTGCGGGACGCCAAGGCCGTGCAGGACGCGGGCGCGTTCGCGGTGGTGCTCGAGCTGGTTCCGGCGGAGCTGGCGGCCGAGGTCACGCGGGTGCTGCACATCCCGACCGTCGGCATCGGCGCCGGACCGGAGACGGACGCCCAGGTACTGGTGTGGACCGACATGCTCGGACTGACCGGGGGCCGGGTGCCGAAGTTCGTCAAGCAGTACGCGAACCTGCGTGAGGTCATGGGCAACGCGGCGAAGGCGTTCGCCGAGGACGTCGTGGGCGGAACGTTCCCGCTGGACGAGCACTCCGTCCACTAGAAGCCACCTGGAACCCACCTGGAGGGTTCCGGGAAGCCACCTGGAACCCACCGAGCCAACACCGCACCGGAGCAGCCCGCCGATCTTCCCCCGTCGGCGGGCTGCCGCGCGTGCGGGCTGCTTGGTGTACGGGTGCTTCGTGTACAGGTGCCTTGTGTCCGGGTGCCTCGTGTGCCCCGTCCACGGGCTGCCGCGTCGGTGGGCTGTGGGGTGCCGCCGACGGCTGTCGGTGGGCTGTAGGCGGGCTGTAGGCGCCGCGGGCGGGCTGTCGGCGTCCTGTCGGTGGTTTGTCGGTGGGGGTTGCGACTGTTCCGGCATGACGCGAATCGACAAGAACCCCAGTGGCGCCGAAAGCGCTGTGACCGTTCGGGGGTTGGTCAAGCACTACGGCGAGACCAAGGCACTGGACGGAGTCGACCTGGACGTGCGGGAGGGCACCGTGATGGGGGTGCTCGGGCCCAACGGCGCCGGCAAGACCACCCTCGTACGGATCCTGTCCACCCTGCTCGCTCCCGACAGCGGGCAGGCCACCGTCGTCGGCTACGACGTCGTACGGCAGCCCCGGCAGTTGCGCCGGGTGATCGGGCTCACCGGGCAGTACGCCTCGGTGGACGAGAAGCTCCCCGGGTGGGAGAACCTCTACCTCATCGGGCGGCTGCTCGACCTGTCCCGCAAGGACGCGCGAGCACGGGCCGACGAACTGCTGGAGCGGTTCTCGCTGACGGACGCCGCCAGGCGCCCGGTGAGCACGTACTCCGGCGGTATGCGGCGGCGGCTCGACCTGGCCGCGTCGATGATCGGCCGGCCACAGGTTCTGTTCCTGGACGAGCCGACCACCGGGCTCGACCCGCGCACCCGCAACGAGGTTTGGACCGAGGTCAGGGCGATGGTCGGGGACGGGGTCACCGTGCTGCTGACCACCCAGTACATGGAGGAGGCCGAGGCGCTCGCCTCCGAACTGACCGTCGTCGACCGGGGCAAGGTCATCGCGGGCGGCGGCATCGAGGAGCTGAAGGCGAAGGTCGGCGGCCGTGCGCTGCGGGTCCGCCCGGCCGATCCGGCGCACCTGCGGCCGCTCGCCGGGTGGATCGACGAGCTGGGCGTCACCGGGCTCGCCACCACGGCCGTGGACGCGGAGCGCGGCTCCGTCCTGGTGCCGGTCCTCAGCGACGAACAGCTCACCGCCGTGGTCGGCGCGGTCACCGCGCGTGGCATCACGCTGGCCTCCATCACCACCGAACTGCCCAGCCTGGACGAGGTGTTCCTGTCCCTGACCGGCCACCGCGCCAGTGCCCCGCAGGACGCCCAGCCCACCGAGACCCGCGAGGAGGTCGCCGTATGAGCGCGGCCACGATCGACATCAGCACGACGACCGACGCGCGCATCCCGGTGCGCAGCCATCTCCGGCACACCGGCGCGCTGATCCGCCGCAACCTGCTGTGGATCCGGCAGGACCCGGAGTCGATGTTCGACGCGGTCCTCTTCCCGGTGATCTTCACGCTGCTGTTCGTGTACGTCTTCGGCGGCTCGATCGGGCAGTCGCTGGGCGGCGGGCAGGAGGCGTACGTGCAGTACGTCATTCCCGGGCTGCTGGCCATGATGGGGATGAACATGGCCCAGGGCGTGGGCACCGGCTTCAACACCGACTTCAACTCCGGGGTCATGGACCGCTTCCGGTCCCTGCCGATCGGGCGGGGCTCGGTGCTCTTCGCCAAGATCGTCGTGGAGCTGATGCGCATGCTGGTCGCCTGCGTGATCCTCATGGTGGTGGCCGTGCTGGTGGGCTTCGACATCACCCACTGGCCCGGTCTCTTCGCCGCGGTGGGGCTGGCCACGGTGTTCGGCTCGGCGCTGATGTGGGTGTTCCTCACCCTCGGTGTGCTGATGAAGAGCGCGCAGTCCGTGCAGGCGATGGGCTTCCTGGTGCTGATGCCGCTCCAGTTCGGCTCGTCGATCTTCGCACCGACCCGGTCGATGCCGGGCTGGCTCCAGAACTTCACCGAGTACAACCCGCTGTCCTCGCTCGCGGACGCGGCGCGCGGACTGATGGTGGGCGGGCCGGTCGCGCACGGGCTGTGGGTGACGCTGGCCTGGTCGATCGGGCTCACCGCGGTGATGGCGCCGGTCGCGATCCACAAGTTCCGCACGAAGACCTGAGCCGGAACGCGCCGGACGCGTCACGGCCGCGGGGGAACAACCGGACGCGTGCACATGTGCGCACGTGGCCGCGTGCACCTGCCCGCGTACAGCCGGACGCATCGCGGCCGGACGCATCGCGGCCGGACGCGTCACACCAGGGCGGTGGCCTCCTCATAGGAGAGGCTGCCGCCCTCGGCGTACGCGCGCTCGAACTCCGCGTCGCCGAGCGCATCGCGCGTCCAGGCCGTGGCCAGGTCGCGGGCCTCGCGCTCCACCCGCTGGGGTACGTGGCGCGGCGGCAGCAGGGTGTCGGCGGCGCCCAGGCAGCGGGCGGCGTCGGCGGCGCGGCCGCCGCCGTCCACGCGGGACAGGGCGGTCGCGGCGACGAAGAGATAGAAGGAGCGCAGGCTCGGGGCGATGGCCAAGGACAGCGGATCGCCGGCCCGTTCCAGGGCGGTCCGGATGCCGGCCAGGGCCTGCGCGCTTTGGCCGTCGAGCGCGTCCAGCCAGGCCTCCGTGCCCACGATGAAGGCGTCGAAGACCGCGAAGTGACCGAAGTGGAACTGCTCGCCCAGCAGGCGCAGTTGCTCGCGGGCTTCGCTTCGGCGGCCGGTGACAGCGAGCCATCCGGCGAGGAAGAGGCGGGCGATGTGCATGGCCTCGTTGACCGCGCGCTCCTCGCCGGCGATCACCTCGCGCAGCACGCGTTCGCCCAGCTCCTCGTCGCCTCCCTCCAGCAGCGCGCTGCCCAGCCGGGCGGCGAGGACCGCGGACTGCGAGCGGGCGCCGAGCCGTTCGGCGTGCTCGATGGCGTCCCTGTAGCCGGCGGCGGCCTCACGGTAGGCGCCCAGGCGTTCATGGGCCTCGGCGCGGGCGGAGAGTGCCTCGGCGGTGCCCCAGGCGTCGCCCAGGCGCCGGAAGATCTCCAGGGCCTCGTCCGCGTCACGGAACGCGTTCTCGGCCCAGTCGGCGCGGTTGGCGAGGATGTTGGCGCGCATCTGCAGGCAGGAGGCGAGCTCCCACTCGTAGCCGGGCGTCCGGCGGCAGGTGTCGACGTTGGCGTCGAAGACGGCGCGGATTCGCTCCGGGTCAGCGGTCATCATCACGGCGAGGAACCAGAGCAGGCCGGGTGCGCGGCAGATCTGCGGCTGGCCGGGCTCGTAGGCCGCGGCGATCAGGCGCAGCTTGGCCTGCGCAGTCGCGGTGTGCCAGCCCTCCGTCTCGGTGTCCATACAGGCCAGATGGGTCAGGTGGACACCGCGCCGGGCCTCCACGAGGATCTCGCCGGTCATCGGCGGCGGGGCGTCGGTGCAGGGCTTCCACACCGGCGCGGCCGGGCGCAGGGGTTCGGCGAACGGGTCGGGGCCCAGGGCCATGACCTCGACGCACCAGCCGCGGGCCTCGATGCGCAGGTCGCGCATCTGCCAGTACCAGACGAGGGACAGGGTCAGGCAGAGCGCCTCCTGCTCGTCACGTGCCGCGATGGCGCGGCCCAGCGCGGTGCGCAGGTTCTCGTACTCCAGCTGGAAACGGTCGATGGCGTCGCGTTGACCGGGGCCGCGCAGCAACGGATCGGTGGTGCGGGCGAGTTCGCGGTAGTACGTCAGATGCGCGCGCTCGGCGGCCGCCCGCCGCCCCGACTCGTCCAGCCGCTCACCCGCGTACTCGGCGACGGTCTCCAGGAGCCGGTAGCGCATGTCACCACGGGGGTCAGGGGCGGCGACGACGAGCGACTTGTCGACCAGCGAGGAGAGCAGGTCGAGCGAAGCGAGGGAGTCGTGACCCGCGCGGGAACCGGGGACGGCCGGGCCGCACACCGCTTCGACGGCGGCGAGGTCGCAGCCGCGGGCGAAGACCGAGAGGCGGGCCAGGACGTCGCGTTCGTCCTCGTCGAGCAGGTCCCAGGACCAGTCGACGACGGCCCGCAATGTCTGCTGGCGGGGCAGGACGGTCCGGCTGCCGGAGGTCAGGAGGCGGAACCGGTCGTCGAGCCGGTCGGCGATCTGACGGGGAGTCAACATCCGTAGCCGGGCGGCGGCCAGCTCGATGGCGAGCGGCAGGCCGTCGAGACGACGGCAGATCTCCGCGCAGGCCGCCGCCGTCTCGTCGTCGGCGTCGGTCCGGAAGCCGGGGCGGGCGGCCGCGCCCCGGTCGGCGAGCAGCCGCAGCGCGACCGGTTCCGGCAGCGGATCCAGCGGGCGCAGCACCTCCCCCGGCACGCCGAGCGGCTCACGGCTGGTGGCCAGCACGGTCACCTCCGAGCAGCGCGCCAGCAGTTCCTCGACGAGCCGGGCGGCCGCCTCGACCACATGCTCGCAGTTGTCGAGGACGATCAGCATGCGGCGTCGGACGCAGTGCTCGACCAGACGCTCCAGGGGGTCGTCGTGGCGCTCGGCGGCGACCCGTATCTCCTCGGCACCGGCGCCGTACAGCACGGTCTCGCGGGCACCCACGGCGGTCAGGACGGCCTGCGGCACGGCGTCCGGATCGGCGACGGGCGCGAGCTCGACCAGCCAGACACCGTCGCGCGCGGTGTCCCGTACGGTCTCGGCGGTCTCCTGCGACAGCCGGGTCTTGCCGGCCCCGCCCGGCCCGAGCAGGGTGACGAGCCGCGCGGTCGCGAGGGCGCTCCGGATGGCCGCGATGTCGTTCTCGCGGCCGACGAAGGAGGTGAGGCGGGCCCGGAGGTTGCCGAGGGGCGGGGGCGGCAGGGCGGGGGAAGCCGGCGAGGCCGCCCCGCTCGGGGCCGCGGGCGGCACGGGACGGGACGGTTCCCCGGGGCCTCCCGCCCCGGGGCCTCCCGGTTTCCCGGGGCCTCCCGGATCGCCGAGGCCGAGCAAGTCCCCGTGCAGGGTCCGCAGTTCGGGACCTGGGTCGGCGCCGAGGCGGTCCGCCAGCAGGCGCCGGACGTCGTCGTAGGCGGCCAGCGCCTGAGCGGTGCGGCCCGCGTCGCGCAGGGCACGCAGCCGCAGGGCCTGGAGGGGCTCGTCCAGCGGATGGGCGTCGCACAGGGCGGTGAGTTCGGGCAGCGAGCGCTCGGCCTGGCCGAGGGCGATCGCGGCGGTGTGCCGGGCGCGCACCGCGTCGAGGCGGCGGGCCTCCCGGCGGGCCGCCTCGGCGGTGCGGTCGGGCAGGTCGGCCAGGGCGGGCCCGTGCCACAGGGCGAGGGCGTCGTCGAGAACGAGGGCCGCCTTGGCGGGATCGCCGTCGGCGAGTGCGCGGACGCCGTCGGCGGTCAGGCGCTCGAAACGGTGCAGGTCGACGTCGTCCGGGACGACGGCCAGCCGGTAGCCGCCGTCGGCGGAGTCGATCGCGCCCGCCCCGAGGGCCCGGCGCAGCCGGCCGACCAGTGCCTGGAGCGCGCCCTGCGCGTCGGCGGGCGGGTCCCCGGCCCACACCTCCTCCACCAGCAGCCCGGCGGGTACGCTCCGGCCGGCCCGTAACGCCAGCACGGTCAGCAGGGCACGCAGCCGCGCTCCGCCGACGGCGACGGCGATGCCGTCCGGACGGAGTGCCTGGGTGGTGCCGAGGATGCGATAGCGCACGGGGTCCATTCTCTCCGGTGGGAGCGGGAGCGGTCACGGGGTTGCGGCGGGGCGGCGAGCCGGATGCGCGCACGTTTCGTGTCCCAGGAACCGAGGGCCGGGGACGGGACGTTTTCCCCGTACACCCGGGCCGGGTACGGTCGGGCAGTTCCACACGCGCGTACGAACTCAGGGGGCCCCATGACCACCGCCACCACCCGCAGTGCCGAGCGGCGGATCAGTCCCGTCTTCCTCGGGATCCTGGCCGTCACGGCGGTCACCGGCTGGGCGACCTGGACGGGGTTCGCCGAGCGGCCGGGCGTGGCGGTGTTCCTGTTCGTGACGGCCGCCTGGATCGTGTCCCTGTGTCTGCACGAGTACGCACACGCGCGTACCGCCCTGCACAGCGGTGACATCTCGATCGGGGCGAAGGGGTACCTCACGCTCAACCCGCTGAAGTACACGCACGCCCTGCTCAGCGTCGTGCTGCCGGTGCTGTTCGTGATCATGGGCGGGATCGGTCTGCCCGGCGGTGCCGTCTTCATCGAGCGCGCGCGGATCCGGGGGCGGTGGCGGCACAGTCTGATCTCGGCGGCCGGTCCGCTGACGAACGTGCTGTTCGCGGTGGTGTGCACGGCGCCGTTCTGGCTGGACGCGCTGGACGGCGTGCCGGCCGACTTCCGGTTCGCGCTCGCCTTCCTCGCCCTGCTCCAGGTGTCGGCGGCGATCCTGAACTTCCTTCCGGTGCCCGGTCTGGACGGCTACGGGGTCATCGAGCCCTGGCTGTCGCACGGCGTCAAGCGGCAGGTGGAGCCGTTCGCGCCGTTCGGGCTGCTGTTCGTGTTCGCGCTGCTGTGGGTGCCGTCGGTGAACGGCATGTTCTTCGACCTGGTCGACGCGGTGCTGCGCGGCCTCGGCATCGGCGACTTCGAGACGTACTGCGGTCAGTCGCTGTACCGGTTCTGGGAGGGCACGAACGAGTACTGCGCGATCAGCCGGTGACGTCGGTCCTGGCGGTCCCCGCGGCCCTGCGCAGCTTCTCCCGCTTCAGGTAGTACCAGGTCATGTTGGACGACAGGCCCGCGAGCAGCACCCACACGACGCCGAGGTAGCTGCCCTGGACGAAGGAGACGACCGCCGCGGCCACGGCGAGGACGCAGACGACGAAGGTGTAGAGGGCGAGCCGCCGGGTCGGGCTGGGCGGGGGCACGGGGGACATGGGTCCGGTTCTCCTGTCGGGGGGACACTGCTGGGCCGGCTCCGATGGACCGACTACGACCAGTGTCCCCCATGCGCTCATACGTCCGTGACGCGCAGCCCCGCGTGGGCCTTGTAGCGGCGGTTGACGGAGATCAGGTTGGCGACCAGGGACTCCACCTGGTGGGCGTTGCGCAGCCGGCCGGCGAAGACGCCGCGCATGCCGGGGATACGGCCGGCCAGCGCCTGCACGAGCTCGACGTCGGCCCGCTCCTCGCCCAGCACCATCACGTCGGTGTCGATCTCGTCGATCTCCGGGTCCTGGAGGAGGACCGCCGAGAGGTGGTGGAAGGCGGCGGCGACGCGCGAGTCCGGCAGCAGGGCGGCGGCCTGCTCGGCGGCGCTGCCCTCCTCCGGCTTCAGCGCGTACGCGCCCTTCTTGTCGAAGCCGAGCGGGTTGACGCAGTCGACGACCAGCTTGCCGGCCAGCTCCTCGCGCAGGGACTCCAGGGTCTTGCCGTGGCCGTCCCACGGCACGGCGACGATCACGATGTCGCTGCGGCGCGCGGTCTCGGCGTTGTCGGCGCCCTCGACGCCGTGTCCGATTTCCCCGGCGGCGGCCCGGGCGCGGTCGGCGGCACGCGAACCGATGATCACCTTCTGGCCGGCCCTGGCGAGCCGGTAGGCGAGCCCCTTGCCCTGCGGGCCGGTCCCGCCGAGCACCCCGACGACCAGTCCGGAGACGTCGGGGAGGTCCCACGGGTCCTTGACGGGGGCCTTCGCCGGGGCGGCCGAGGGGGCGTTGTCTGCACTGTCGGTAGAGGTCATGGGCCGACTTTACGTGGGCGTGCGGAGCGGCCCTTCGTCATGTCGGGTGAACGAGGGGCGAACCCAGGGCGGGCGGCGGCCGGTTGCGGCACGATGCGGCCGTATGGACGCCGTACGGGTCGCGCTGCTGCGTGAGGTGCTCGCCGGGACCGAGTGGCTGGGGGCGACCCGCAGGTTCGCCGGGGTGCTGCGCGGGTCGGTCGTGTCGCACGGGGGCGGGTTACTGCTGGTGGGCACGGCGGAGTACGAGCCCTGGCATCTCGCGGCGCATCTGGTGGACGAGGCCGCCTGGTCGGGTACGCCGGAGCTGGCCCCGACCCTCGTGCGGCATGACGCTCGGCCTTCCGACCCGGCGCATCTGGCGGTCGGCCTGGGCCGGATCGAGGCGGCCCGGCGGGGCGAGACGCTGCTGGTGGCGTCGCCGTCGGGCGACGCGCCGCTCCTGGAGCGCGTGTCGGACGCCCGGCGGGCCGGAGTGCTGGTCCTGACCCTCGGTCCCGGCGAGGGCGAGCTGACGGCCCTGGCCCACGAGACGCTGGCCGTGCCGGACGGCTCCGAACTGGACCTGGACACCGTGCAGCACCTGGTGAGCGCGGCCGCCGGCGAGACGCTGCCGCCGAGGCGAGGGCGCCGCCGCTTCGGCGACCGGTTGGCGCACCTCGCGGAACGCCTCACCGCACCGCCCCCTCCCCCCTGGTGACCCGCCGCGGAAAAGCAGTTGCCCCTCGCGCCGCGACCGCCCGAGCATGACCCCTCGTGACCGACGACGATGCCCCCGCCCCCGTCCCTCCCGCTGCCTCCGCCGGTCTGCGTGCCCTGCTTCCCGATCTCGCCCCCTGGCGGGCCTCGCGGGACTTCCGGCGGCTCTGGGTCTCGGGGGCGGTGTCGACCTTCGGGAGCTTCCTGACCTTCGTGGCGCTGCCGGTGCAGGTGAAGGAGCTGACCGGTTCGGCCGCGGCGGTGGGGGCGATCGGGGCCGTGGAGCTGGTGCCGCTCGTGGTGTTCGGGCTGTACGGCGGGGCCCTCGCCGACGCGTGGGACAAGCGGGGGCTCATCGTGTGGACGGAGGCGGGACAGGGGCTGCTCAGCGCGGTGCTGCTGGTCAACGCACTGCTGCCGGGCCCGGCGGTGTGGCCGCTGTACCTCGTCGCCGCCCTTTCGTCCGCCCTCGTCTCCGTGCAGCGGCCCGCGCTGGACTCGCTGTGGCCGCGGATCGTCGCCCACGAGCATCTGCCCGCGGCGACCGCGCTGAACGCCCTGCGGTGGACCGTGGGCGGGGTCGCGGGACCTGCCGTCGCCGGTGTCGTCGTCGCGTACGCGGGTCTCGGCTGGGCCTACGCCGCCGACCTTCTCACCTTCGTGGTGTCGGTCGCCCTCGTCGTCCGTATCGCCGCCTCCCCCGCCGCGTACGAGGCGGCGAAGCCCTCCCTCAGGGCCATCGCCGAGGGCGCCCGGTACGCGTGGGGCCGCAAGGAGCTGCTCGGCACGTACGCCGTCGACCTGGCCGCGATGTTCCTCGCCATGCCGCTGGCCGTGCTGCCGTTCCTCGCCGACGAGCTCGACGCGCAGTGGTCGCTCGGCCTGATGTACGCGTCGGTTCCGGCGGGGGCGCTGGTGGTGAGCCTGACCAGCGGCTGGACCTCGCGGGTGCACCGGCACGGGCGGATGGTGGTGCTGTCGGCCGCGCTGTGGGGCGGGGCGATCGCCGCGGCCGGGCTCGCCGGGAACGTCTGGCTGGTGCTGTTCTGCCTGGCCCTCGCGGGCGCCTTCGACATGGTCAGCGGCATCTTCCGCGGGGTGATGTGGAACCAGACGATCCCGGACGAGCTGCGCGGACGGCTCGCCGGGATCGAGTTGTTGTCCTACTCCGTGGGGCCGACGGTCGGCCAGGTGCGCAGCGGCGGTCTGGCGGCCTGGCTGGGGGTGCGGACGTCCGTCTGGTCGGGCGGGGTGCTCTGCGTGGGCGCGGTGGGACTGCTGGCGCTGTGCCTGCCGGGGCTGATGACGTACGACGTGCGCACGAACGAGCACGCGGCGCGGCTGCGCGCACAGCGGTCGGCAGCCGCGCCGGTCGTGGACGTGTGACCGGACCTGTGTTCCCGCAGGTGACCGGGCCTGTGATCAGGCAGGGTCACCGGGCCCGCGAGCAGGCAGGGGCCGGACCGGGCCCGTGGTCGGACCGGTGATCAGTCGTCGTCGGTGCCGCCGGCCGCCGGGGCGTCGTGCCACTTGGGGTCGTTCTCCCACTGGAGGTTGCGCTCGCGGGCGGTCTGCATCGCGTGCTCGGCCTCCGCGCGGGTGGTGTACGGGCCGAAGCGGTCCTTGGCCGGGCACTCCGGCCCCTCCTCCACCTTCTTGTGCTCCAGGCAGTAGTACCACTCACCCGCTTTGCCTGCGGTCCTCTTCTTGAACAGGGGCATGACGGCTCCTCTCGCCATCGACATGTTCCCCCACAGCCGCTCGTTAGACTCACTGGCATGTCTGGCCAGTCGCTGCTCGTCCCGGGGGAACTGTCCCCCATCCGTTCGGTGCCCGGAAACATCCGCCGCCCCGAGTACGTCGGCAAGCCCGCGCCGACGCCGTACACCGGGCCGGAGGTGCAGACGCCCGAGACGATCGAGGCTATGCGCCGGGCCGGCCGGATCGCCGCGCAGGCGATGGCGGAGGCCGCGAAGCTGATCTCGCCGGGGGTCACCACCGACGAACTCGACAGGGTGGCGCACGAGTACATGTGCGACCACGGCGCCTACCCGTCGACGCTGGGCTACCGGGGCTTCCCGAAGTCCCTGTGCACGAGCGTCAACGAGGTCATCTGTCACGGCATCCCGGACTCGACCGTTCTGCGCGACGGCGACATCGTCAACCTCGACGTGACGGCGTACATCGGCGGGGTGCACGGCGACAACAACGCCACGTACCTGGTCGGGGACGTCGACGAGGAGTCGCGGCTGCTGGTGGAGCGGACCCGGGAGTCCCTCGAGCGGGCGATCAAGGCGGTCAGGCCCGGCCGCCAGATCAACATCATCGGGCGGGTCATCGAGTCGTACGCGAAGCGGTTCGGCTACGGGGTGGTGCGGGACTTCACGGGACACGGGATCAACTCGTCGTTCCACTCCGGGCTGATCATCCCGCACTACGACAGTCCGCACGCGACGACCGTCATCCAGCCCGGGATGACGTTCACCATCGAGCCGATGCTGACGCTCGGCACGCACGAGTACGACATGTGGGACGACGGCTGGACGGTGCTGACCAAGGACCGTAAGCGGACGGCCCAGTTCGAGCACACCCTGGTGGTGACCGAGACGGGGGCGGAGATCCTCACCCTGCCGTAGCCGAGCCGAAGGCCCGTTCCCTGCTGGAGATCGGCAACCCGGCGGCGTTCAAGCGCGGTTACCGGGAACTGCTGGACGGGGTGCGCGCGGACGACCTGGAGAAGCAGCGGATCGTGAGCGAGTGCGGGCGCGCCTTCGCGCTGAACACGGCCGTCTTCCGGGCACTGGGCGCGGAGTTCCCGCTGTCGGCGTGGGCCGGATTCGGCGTGGGCCGGATTCGTGGGCGGACGGACCGGCCCCCTCGCTTCACCGCGAGGGGGCCCGGCGCCGGATCAGAGCCGGGATCAGAACCGGTCGCAGTGCTTGCCGGCCCAGAAGATGTCGGCCGAGACCGTGTCGACCGCGCCGACGTACGGGCTGCAGACACCCTCGTACCCGCCGAAGTGGTGGTGCTCGCGGGGACCCCCGTGGTGCTGGCGAGGACCCTCGTCGGCGGTGGCGGCCGTCGCGCCGGTGGCGGCGAGAGCGATACCCAGGACGGTTGCGGCCAGGACTGAACGGATACGCATGATGTTCCTCTCACGGGACCGAGTGGTCACGCCCAGAGGTCCCCCCTCGTTTCTCCCCGCACACACCACACCACCCGTACGGACCCGTGGCCCTGGCCCGGAGGGCTCAGCGCTCCAGGAACACCCTCCCGCCGACCTCCACCCATCCCTGCGGCTGCGGGGCCGTCAGGATCTGGGAGCCCGCGCCCTGGGTGATGTTCAGGGCGCGGCCCAGCCGCTCGGTGAGCAGGAGCGCCGCCGCGCCCGTCGCCTCGTCCTCGTCGATGCCGTCCTCGCGGGTGGGGAAGCCGCGGGCGCGGATCCGGCCGGCCGGCTCGTCCTCCCAGGCCCAGGCATAGACGGTGCCCCGGATCTCGCCCGGGGGAACTTCCGCCACCGCTCCCCCGCCGGGCGGCGGCACGGGCAGGTCGTCGACCTCGGCGGCGGTGGCGTACTGGCGGAACGTGCACGGCGGGGCCCACTCCGCGCGCGCCTCGATCCAGGTGAACTCACCGTCCAGACGGGTGCCCAGGACGCCGGCCGGTGTGACGAGTTCGGGCACGTCGAGCAGCCAGGCGACGCCGACGCACGAGTGGTCCGCGAAGGGCAGGCGTGCGGTGGGCGTGTAGACGTCGACGATCCCGCGCTCGGGGTCGTCGACGAAGACCGTCTCGCCGAAGCCGAGTTTCGCCGCGAGGTCCTGCCGGTCCCGGCGGTCCGGCAGCACCGAGCCTTCGCGGACCACACCCAGTTCGTTGCCGTAGCCGCCGTTCGGCGCACAGAAGACGCGGAGCACGTCGTAATCAGTCACCGGGAGATTGAAGCACCGTCGGCGGCCTGTCCACGAAACGGAATCTTTGAATCTCCTTTGACCATTCCTTGGGGTCCGTTTTGGGTCGCCGTGATCGGCTCGTGCTCTTACGGCGTCTATGAGAGGTGAATCACTGCACGGACGGGTATTACGCAGGTAAGCCTTGGATAAGTTAGGCGAGGCTCACCAACCCTGTGAGCCGGGTCACGTCAAAATTCAGCCATCGCTGGGAGCCCGAATGCGAGCCGCCAGACTGTCCGTCGTCACCGCCGTCACCGCCGTGACCGCCCTGACCGCCGTCACCGGCTGCACCTCGAAGAGCGACGCGAAGGACGGCGACCGTGTCATCAGCGTGACCGCCGACGACGCCAAGTGCGAGGTCTCCAAGAAGGAGATCTCCGCCGGACACGTCGAACTCGCCATCGAGAACAAGGGCTCCAAGGTCACCGAGGTCTACATCCTCTTCCCGGACGACCGGATCGTCAGCGAGCGGGAGAACATCGGCCCCGGCACCAAGCAGCGGGTCACCGCCGAGGTGAAGGCCGGCGACTACCGGATCGCCTGCAAGCCCGGCATGAAGGGCACCGGCATCCGCCAGGACCTCAAGGTCACCGGCGGCTCGGTCGCCAAGCGTGACCCGCGCCTGGACAAGGCCGTCGCCGCCTACCGCGAGTACGCGCAGGAGCAGGCCGACGCCACGCTGCCGCTCGTCGCGACCTTCGTGAAGGCGGTCAAGGCCGGCGACCTCGAGGCGGCCAAGGCGGCCTACGCGCCCTCCCGCATCGGCTGGGAGCGCACCGAGCCGGTCGCGGAGTCCTTCGGCGACATCGACCCGAAGGTCGACGTCCGCGCGGACGGCCTGGAGGCCGGCCAGACCTGGACCGGCTGGCACCGGCTGGAAAAGGCCCTCTGGCAGGACAAGAAGATCACCGCCACCGAGAAGACCCTCGCCGACCGGCTCACCACCGATCTGACCGACTGGCAGAAGCGGGTCGGCAAGGCCGAGATCACACCGACCTCCATGGCCAACGGCGCCAAGGAACTCCTCGACGAGGTCGCCACCGGCAAGGTCACGGGCGAGGAGGAGGCCTACTCCCACACCGACCTCGTCGACTTCAAGGCGAACGTCGAGGGCGCCGAGAAGGCCTACGAGCTGCTCAAGCCGGTCGCCAAGGCGAACGACGCGGCCCTGGTCACCGAGCTGGACAAGCAGTTCGCCGCGCTGAACACGCTCTTGGACAAGTACCGGCCGAACACGTCCTCGTACGTGTTCACCTCGTACGACAAGGTCGGCGCCGCCGACCGCAAGGAACTGTCCGACGCGGTCAACGCGCTCGCCGAGCCGCTGTCGAAGCTCGCCGCCGCCGTCGCGAAGTAACCGGAGGACCAGGACATGACGGAGACCCAGAGCAGCAGTCCGTCCCGCCGGTCGCTGATCGGCTGGGGCGGTGCGGGCCTCGCGCTCGGCGCCGCCGCGGCGGGCGGCGCGGTGGCGATGACCCGTACCGGTGAGGACGTCGAACCGGCGGGCGCCGACACGGGCGCCGCGGTCGACTTCCACGGCACGTACCAGGCGGGCATCGCCACGCCCGTGCAGGACCGGCTGCACTTCGCCGCGTTCGACGTGACGACCACGGACCGCGCCGAGTTCGTCCGGCTCCTGAAGGACTGGACCGAGGCGGCCCGCCGGATGACCGCCGGGAAGGCGGTCGGCGAGGGCGCGTTCGGCGGTCTCGCCGAGGCGCCGCCGGACGACACCGGCGAGGCCCTGGGGCTCAAGCCGTCCCGGCTGACCCTGACGGTCGGCTTCGGGCCGTCCCTGTTCAAGAAGTTCGACCTCGCCGGCCGGCGGCCCGACGCGCTCGTCGACCTGCCCACGTTCGCCGGGGACGCGCTCGACGCGGCCCGCAGCAACGGCGACCTGTGCGTCCAGGCCTGCGCGGACGATCCGCAGGTCGCCGTGCACGCGATCCGCAACCTGGCCAGGATCGGCATGGGCAAGGTCGTCATCCGCTGGTCGCAACTCGGCTTCGGCAAGACCTCGTCCACGACGCCGGACGCGCAGACCCCGCGCAATCTGATGGGCTTCAAGGACGGCACCCGCAACATCGCGGGCACCGAGACCGACCGGCTGAAGAAGTTCGTGTGGGTCGGCGAGAAGGATGTCGACAAGAACTCCGCCTGGATGACGGGCGGTTCCTACCTCGTCGCCCGCCGGATCCGTATGCACATCGAGACCTGGGACCGCACCTCGCTCCAGGAGCAGGAGGACATCTTCGGCCGCGACAAGGGCGAGGGCGCTCCGGTGGGCAAGGCGAAGGAGCGCGACGAGCCGTTCCTGAAGGCGATGAAGCCCGACGCGCACGTCCGGCTCGCGCACCCGGACTCCAACCACGGGACGACGATCCTGCGCCGCGGCTACTCCTTCACCGACGGCACCGACGGTCTGGGGCGGCTGGAGGCGGGGCTGTTCTTCCTCGCCTACCAGCGTGACGTGCGCGAGGGATTCATCCGCGTGCAGCGCAATCTCGCGACCGACGCGCTCAACGAGTACATCCAGCACGTGGGTTCGGCCGTCTTCGCCGTCCCGCCGGGCGTCCGCGACAAGGACGACTGGTGGGGCCGGACGCTGTTCTCCAAGGAGGCGTAGCCCGTGTTCTCCAACTACCTGATCGGACTGCGCGAGGGCCTGGAGGCCAGCCTCGTCGTCTGCATCCTCATCGCCTACCTGGTGAAGACGGACCGCAGGGACGCGCTGAAGCCGGTGTGGGCCGGTATCGCCATCGCGGTGCTCATCGCGATGGGTTTCGGCTGCGTCCTCGAATTCGGCTCCCAGGAACTGACGTTCCAGGCACAGGAGGCGCTCGGCGGCTCCCTGTCGATCGTCGCGGTCTGTCTGGTGACCTGGATGGTGTTCTGGATGCGGCGCACCGCCAGACACCTCAAGTCCGAGCTGCACGGCAAGCTCGACGCGGCCCTCGCCATGGGCACCGGCGCGCTGGTCGCCACCGCCTTCCTCGCCGTCGGCCGGGAGGGCCTGGAGACGGCCCTGTTCGTGTGGGCGTCGGTGCACGCGGCCGGTGACGGCACCCCGCGCCCGCTGATCGGCGTGGCGTTGGGCCTGGCGACGGCGATCCTGCTGGGCTGGCTGTTCTACCGCGGGGCGCTGAA
Organism: Streptomyces sp. NPDC060000; assembly: GCF_042737375.1. NCBI lineage: Bacteria > Bacillati > Actinomycetota > Actinomycetes > Kitasatosporales > Streptomycetaceae > Streptomyces > Streptomyces sp. NPDC060000. The sequence goes on along the minus strand of NZ_JBHWUU010000091.1, from coordinate 14,895 downwards.
AATCAACCTGGCGAAGTTCTTCACCTGGACGGGCGGCATGCTCGTCGTGGTGGCCGCGGGCGTGCTGGCGTACGGCGTGCACGACCTCCAGGAGGCCGATCTGATCCCGGGTCTGAACAGCCTGGCCTTCGACATCAGCGGCACGATCCCGCCGGACAGCTGGTACGGCACGCTGCTGAAGGGCGTGTTCAACTTCCAGCCCGATCCGACGGTCCTCCAGGTCACGGTGTGGCTGCTCTACCTGCTCCCGGCACTCGCGCTGTTCCTCGCCCCGGTAGGGTTCGCCTCCGGGAAGGGGAAGGTGAAGTCACCTGATGAGCAGGGAACGCAGCCTGGCGACCGGGGTTCCGCGCAGTCGAAGGCTCCGCAGGCGTGACCGGTACGCACTCGTAGCGGCGTCGCTCACCGCCGTCTCGCTCACGGCGAGCGGCTGCGTGGTGGTCCATGGGGAGCTCGAGCTGCTCCCGGCGGCCACGAGGGCGGAGGCCGTGAAGGCGGTCGAGCGGTTCACCGCCGCGTACAACAAGGCCGATGCGGCGTACGACAGTTCCCTGGACGCCGAGTACACCACCGGCGCCCTCGGGATCATCGACGAGGCGCGGTTGAAGGCGGGCCACGTCACCGACCCGGACGGCAACCCGGATCACGAGCCGCTGGTGTTGTCGGACGTGAAGTACACGATCGTCGAGAAGGCGGGCTGGCCGCGCTGGTTCGTCGCCGACGCGAAGGGCAGCAAGGGCGGCGACTCGCGCTGGCTGATGGTGTTCACCCGGGGCGGGCTGTCGGAGCCGTGGCAGGCGACGTACCTGACGCTGGTGGCGCCGGGCTCGGTACCGCGGTTCGAGCAGGACGGCGCCGACGGTCTCGCCGAGGCCGTGCCGGCCGATTCCGCCGAACTGGCCGTCGCGCCCGGGGACCTGAGCAAGGACTACACGGCGTACCTGCAGAGCGGCAAAGGCGCGTTCGCGGACGGCGCTCACACCAACACGCTGCGCTCGACGCGGGCGAAGAACGCCACCAAGCCGGGTCTGGCCACGCAGTACATCGATCAGCCGCTGACCGGCGGCGACTACGCGCCGCTGGCGCTGCGCACCGCGGACGGCGGGGCGCTGGTGTTCTTCACCACCCACCACTACATGAAGCAGACGGCCGCGGCGGGCGCCACCGTGCCCACCCCGAACAAGAACGTGGCCGCGCTGACGACCGGCGAGATCAAGCAGTCGCTGACGATGGAGTTCGTCGCCAACGAGATCGCCCTGACCCCGCCGAAGGGCTCGGGAACCGGCAAGGTGTCGATGCTCAGCCGGCTGGAGGGCCTGACAGCGGCCAAGGGAGCGTGAGCGCTCCGCTGGGTGCGGTTGGCTCCGCCGGGTGCGGTTGGCTCCGCCGGGTGCGGTTGGCTCCGCCGGGTGCGGTTGGCTCCGCCGGGTGCGGTTCTTCGGCTGCGGGCCGGTGGGGGCTGGTCGCGCAGTTCCCCGCGCCCCTGAAGATCGCGCACCTGGCCAGTGCCGGGAGAGCCAGGCCGGATGCGGTTTCTCGGCTGCGGGCCGGTGGGGGTTGGTCGCGCAGTTCCCCGCGCCCCTGACAGGGCGCGATCGCGCGGCCCATGTGACCGCGAGGCCCAGGGGCCGGAGGACAGGCCGGGGGCGGGTTCTCGGCTGCGGGCCGGTGGGGGTTGGTCGAGTAGTTCCCCGCGCTCCTGACAGGGCGCGATCGCGCGGCCGATGTGACGGCGGGGCCTAGTGGCCGGAGGGCCAGGCGGTGTTCGCGTGGTCGGGTTCCTGGCCGGCGTGGCGGGCGCAGGCGTCCGTGAGGGTTTCGAGGAGGGTCAGGGGGTCCGGCAGCGGGTGCTCGGGGCCGCGCAGCCAGTGGACGGTGCGGCCGTCGTCGCCCGGGAGCCGGGCGGGCGGTACCAGGACGTAGGAGCCACGGCAGTGCCAGCGCAGGCCGGGGTGCTCGTCCATGGTCTCCGGGTGGCAGTCCAGCTCGCACGGCCACCACTCGTCCTCGTCCTCGGGGGTGCCGCGGGTGAGGGTGAAGAAGAGCATGCGGCCGTCGTCGCTCTCGGCGACCGGGCCGACCTCGATGCCGGAGTCGAGCAGCCGCTCCAGGGCCTGTCGGCCCGCCTCCAGCGGCACGTCGAGGACGTCGTGCGTCATGCCGGTGGCGGTGATGAAGTTGGCCTGCGGCTCGTGACGGGCCCAGCGTTCGATCTGCGCGCGGTCGGTGGTGGACTGCGTCTGCCAGGCGAAGGACACCGGGTGCCGGGCGGGGGTCGGACAGCCGACCCGGTCGCAGGAGCATCCGTAGCCGGGGGCCGGGTGCGCGGCGGGCGCGAGCGGGAGTCCCGCTCCGGCGGCGGCCAGCAGCAGGGCCTCACGGCCGCCTTCGTCGGCGGCTTCCGTCGGGCCGCTCGCGCGCAGCCACTCCGAGAGTTTGCCCCACAGGCCGGTCCGGCCGCCGAACTCCGCGCTCATCTGTCCCCTCGCCTCGCTGTGGTGCGGACAGCATGCCTCATGCTCCCACCATCCTGCGCATCGGGGGGCCGGAGCCGTGAATCGGGGCAGGTGGGACGGGTGGGGTCAGAGTGACCTATGTGCGGCACGGTCACCTGGGTGCGAGGCCGTGGAGGGCGTAGTCGACGAGGGTGTCGGTGTACTCGTAGGAGATCGGGCCCGTGTGCTGGAGCCAGCGCTGGGCCAGCGGGGAGATGAAGAACTCGAGGGCGATGCGCGGGTCGAGGTCGGCGCGGACCTGGCCGGCCTGCTGGGCGGAGCGCAGCCGGTCGACGTACAGCTGGATGGACGGTTCCATCAGCTTGGCCGTGAACTCGCGGCCGACCTGCTCGTTGACCACACCCTCGGCGGCCAGGGCCCGGGAGGGCGCCTCGAACCTGGGGTCGGTGAGCTGGTCGACGGTGGCCCGCAGGACGGCCTTGATGTCGGCTGCCAGATCGCCGGTGTCGGGGATGACGTAGGGCTCCCGGTCCGAAGCCCCGGCGTCCCGCACCGCCTGTTCACTGAGGTCCAGGAACGCCTCCAGCAGCACGTCGGCCTTGGACCCCCACCAGCGGTAGATGGTCTGCTTGCCGACGCCCGCGCGGGCGGCGACGCCCTCGATCGTGGTCTTCGGGTAGCCGGCCTCCGCGACGAGGGCGAGGGCGGCGTCGTAGATGGCGCGCCTGGACCGCTCGCTGCGGCGGGCGGTGTCGGGGACCGGCTTTCCGGGCTGGGTGACCATGGGTCGACGGTACCAAGCGGGTGAGACGGGACGTCTCGTGAACTGTTACGCGTCTTCCCCGGGGTAGCGCACCCCGATCCGCTCCCGGACCGCGTCGAGGGTCCGCATGACCGCGAGGCTGCCGTCGAGCGGGATCAGCGGGGACTCGGTCTCGCCGGCCCGCAGCGCGCGCATGACCTCGCGGGCCTCGTGCCGGAACGTCGTACGGGGTCCGTCGGCCGGGTCGGCGGCGAACTCCTCCGGGTCACGCCCGGCGCGGTGCAGGACGAGGCGGTCGGGGTGGAAGAAGCCGGCCGGGATGTCGATGCGGCCGCGGGAGCCGGTGACGGATGCGGTGGTGCCCGTACCGCCGACGAGGGAGCAGTGGAGGGTGGCGAGCGCGCCCGAGTCCCAGGACAGCGCCAGGGCCGTCTGGAGGTCCACGCCCTCGGCGGAGAGGACGGCCTGGGCGGCGATGCCCGAGGGCTCACCGAGCAGCAGGTGGGCGAAGGAGACCGGGTAGACGCCGAGGTCGAGGAGGGCGCCGCCGCCCTGGGCGGGGTCGCGCAGCCGGTGCGAGGGCGGGAAGGGGCCTTCGAGGCCGAAGTCGGCCTGCACGGTGCGGACCTCGCCGATCGCGCCGTCGTCGACGAGGGCCTTGAGGCGGCGGACGACCGGGTTGCAGTACATCCACATGGCTTCCATGAGGAAACGGTCGTGCTCCCGGGCCAGTGCGACCAGTTCCTCGGCCTCGCGCACGTTCAGCGTGAAGGCCTTCTCGCACAGCACGTTGCGCCCGGCCTCCAGACAGAGTCCGGCGGCGGCGCGGTGGGCGGAGTGCGGGGTGGCGACGTAGACGACATCGATGTCCTCGTCGGCGGCGAGCGCGGCCCAGTCGCCGTAGGCCCGGGGTATGCCGAACCGGTCGGCGAACGCCTTCGCGGAGGCCTCGGAGCGCGAGGCGACCGCGACGACCTCCGCGTCGGGCAGGTCGATCAGGTCCGCCGTGAACGCGGCGGCGATACCGCCGGTCGCCAGAATCCCCCACCGCACCGTGTCCGTCGTCATACCCTGCCCCGCCCTCGTGCCGTCCCAGCAGTGTGTCCGAGCTGAGAGCATAGGTCGCACAGATGTCGGAGAGGGAGGGGCGGCCGGATGCCGGAGGGTGGGGCCATGTCCGACGCGGCGCGGCGGGCCGTGACGGACCGGGGCACGAGCACGGGCGAGGGATCGGGGCCGGGCCTGCCCGCCCGGCGCCGGGCGGGGCTGCTCGTCACCCTCGTGCTGGGCGGTCTGACGGCCACTCCCCCGCTCTCGATGGACATGTACCTCCCGGCGCTGCCCGAGGTGACCCGGTCCCTGCACGCGCCCGCCGCGACCGTGCAGCTCACCCTGACCGCGTGTCTGGCCGGTATGGCGCTGGGGCAACTGGTGGTCGGCCCGATGAGCGACCGGTGGGGGCGCAGACGCCCGCTGCTCGCCGGACTCGCCGTCTACGTCGTGGCGACCGCCCTGTGCGCCCTCGCGCCCACCGTCGAGCTGCTGGTCGCCTGCCGGCTGGTGCAGGGACTCGCGGGCGCGGCCGGGATCGTGATCGCGCGGGCCGTCGTACGCGATCTGTACGACGGCATGGCCATGGCCCGGTTCTTCTCCACCCTGATGCTGATCTCCGGGGTCGCCCCGGTCGTGGCGCCGCTGATCGGCGCGCAGATCCTGCGGGCGACGGACTGGCGGGGCGTGTTCCTGCTCCTCACGGGTGTGGGCCTGCTGCTGGCCGTGGTGGTGTGGACCAGGCTCCCGGAGACACTGCCCGCCGCCGGGCGTCACGCGGGCGGGGTCGGCGAGGCCCTGCGCTCGATGCGCCGGCTGCTCGGCGACCTGCCCTTCACCGGCTACGTGCTCACGGGCGCTTTCGCCTTCGCCGCGCTGTTCGCGTACATCAGCGCCTCGCCGTTCGTGGTCCAGGAGATCTACGGCGCCTCCCCGCAGACGTTCGGCCTGCTGTTCGGCGCGAACTCGATCGGGCTGGTACTGATCGGCCAGGTCAACGGCAGGGTGCTGGTGGGCCGGGTCCGGCTCGACCGGGTCCTGGCCGTCGGTCTCTGCGTGGTCGTGCTGGCCGCGACCGCGCTGCTGCTGATGACGACGGGCGTGTTCGGCGAGGTCGGGCTGGCCCCGGTGGCCGCCGCGCTCTTCGTCCTGATGTCCGCGATGGGCGTCACCCTGCCGAACGCGCAGACCCTCGCCCTGACGCGGGTCCGGCACTCCGCCGGTTCCGCCTCCGCGCTCCTCGGTACGTCCTCCTTCCTCATCGGCGCGATCGCCTCGCCGCTCGTCGGGATCGCCGGCGAGCACACGGCCGTCCCGATGGCCGTCGTCCAGTTGGCCGCCGCACTGGTGGCGCTGGCCTGCTTCATGGGAATGTGCCGTCCCTGGACGAAGGCGGGCGCGGAGGACGGAGGTCTGCGCGCCCGGGCGACGCCGAGAGCGGAGGAAGTGAACTGAGCGCACCGAAGCTGCGCGTCGACACACCGGAACGGGCCGGGCTCGACCCGGAGGAGACGCGGTTCCTCGTCCGCGACGTCGTGGACGTCACCACCGGCGACCGGCCCTGGGCCGCGGGCGCCGTGGTGGTCGCCGGGCGCGGCCCGGTGATCGCCGTGCACGAGGCGGCGGGCTGGGCGGTCCGGTACTCGGCGTACGACCCTGCGGCCGACGCGGGGGTGGAGCTCCCGGCGGCGGCGCGGATCCCGATGACCGTCGACACGCCCTTCGACCTGGCCTCCCTCACCAAGCTGTTCACGTCGGTCGCGGCGGTGCAGCAGATCGAGCGCGGCACCCTCGGCATCGACGCGCGGGTGGGCGCCTATCTGCCCGACTTCCACGCGGCCGCCGCCCATGACATCACCGTCCGCCAGCTCCTCACCCACACCTCCGGACTGCGCCCCGAGCTGCCTCTGTACGACTGTGCGGACGACACCCGGCGCTGGGACCTGCTGCGCGCGGAGGCACCGGTGGGCGCACCGGGCACCTACGTGTACTCGGACCTGAACATGCTGCTGCTCCAGCGGCTCCTGGAGCGGCTGACCGGCCGCACGCTGGACGTCCTGGTGCGGGAGGGCATCACCCGTCCGCTGGGCATGACCTCGACCGACTTCGGGCCGTGCCCCGGCGCGGCGGCGACCGAGGACCAGCGGCGGCCGTGGGCGAAGGCGGACCGGGGGATGCTGCGGGGTGTGGTGCACGACGAGAACGCCTGGGCGCTGGGCGGGGTGGCCGGCCACGCGGGCCTGTTCTCCACGGGCGGCGACCTCGCGGTGTTCTGCCGCACCCTGCTGGCGGGCGGTTCGTACGGTCCCGCCCGCATCCTCGGCCCCGACTTCGTGGAACTGCTGCTGACCCCGCCGGGGCTGGGTTTCGCGGTGGACCAGCCGTGGTTCATGGGCGAGCTGGCGGGCGAGGGCGCGGTGGGGCACACGGGGTTCACGGGTACCTCGCTGGTGCTCGACCCGGCGACGGACACGTTCGTGGTGCTGCTGGCGAACACCGTGCATCCGGTGCGCAGAACGCCGGACAGCTCGCCGCGGGCGCTGGCGGGGACACGGATGGCGATGGCGGTGCGGTGAGGACCGGGTCCGGGGTCCGGTCCGGGATCGGGTTCGGTCCGGTCCGGGAGCGGGAGCGGGTTCGAGATCGGGTCCGGTCCGGGATCGGGTTCGAGGTCGGGTCCGGTCCGGGAACGGGTTCGAGATCGGGGCCGGTCCGGGAGCGGGGCCGGTCCGGTCCGGGAGCGGGTTCGAGATCGGGGCCGGTCCGGGAGCAGGACCGATCCGGGAGCAGGACCGGGAGCGGGACCGGGAGCGGGACCTGAGAAAATCGCGGGGTGAACCTCTCCGTTTCCCCCGCCGAGACCCTCCGTACCGCCCTCGGAGAACTCCTCGACGGGCTGCCGCCGAAGCAGGCCGGGCAGGCCGTCGAGCGGCTCATCGCCAACTACCGGGGCGCCACCCCGACCGACGCCCCCATCCTGCGCGACCGCGCGGACGTGGCCGCGTACGCCGCGTACCGGATGCCGGCGACCTTCGAGGCGGTGCGGTCGGCGCTGGAGTCCTTCGCGGACGCCGTGCCCCAGTGGTCGCCGGGCAGTCATGTGGACGTCGGCGGCGGCACGGGCGCGGCGACCTGGGCGGTGAACTCCACCTGGGCCGGGCCCCGCCCGGTCACCGTGCTCGACTGGGCGGAGCCCGCCCTGGCCCTCGGCCGCGAGATCGCCGCCGCGAACCCGGCGCTGCGCGGCGCCCGCTGGCAGCGCGCCCGCATCGGCACGGCGCTCACCCTGGACCCCACCGACCTGGTCACCGTCTCGTACGTCCTCAACGAGCTGGCCGCCCCCGACCGGGCCGCGCTCGTGGACACCGCCGCGTCGGCCGCGCAGGCCGTGGTGATCGTCGAGCCGGGCACCCCGGACGGCTACGCCCGGGTGATCGAGGCCCGCGACCGGCTGATCGCCGCCGGGTTCCGGGTCGCCGCGCCCTGTCCGCACAGCGCGGCCTGTCCGATCGTGCCGGGCACGGACTGGTGCCACTTCTCGGCGCGGGTCAGCCGCTCCTCGCTGCACCGGCAGGTCAAGGGCGGCTCCCTGCCCTACGAGGACGAGAAGTTCAGCTACGTGGCGGCCGCCCGCTTCCCCGTCACCCCGGCCGCCTCCCGCGTCGTCCGGCGACCGCAGATCCGCAAGGGCCAGGTGCTCCTCGACCTGTGCGAGCCCGAGGAGCGGCTGAGCCGTACGACGGTGACGAAACGCCACGGCGAGCTGTACAGGGCGGCGCGGGACGCCGACTGGGGCGACACCTGGCCGCCGGCCCCGTGAACCCCGTGACTGCGGTGCGTCTTAGGCGGGCTTGAGCCCTTGGTCGCCGACCTCCGTCACGAAGGACGCGGCCGTGGTGAGGGGGGCGCCCTGCCTGGTGACATAGGGGACCGTCTTGAAGTCGGCGCGGGCGAGCTCGCGGCCGAGGGAGACGGTCGCGTAGCCGCGCAGGCCGTTGTAGAACCGCAGGTGCGGGTTGGCGGCCATGAAGGTGGCCCAGTTGGCGGGTCTCTCCGAGCCGTTGCCGCCGCTGGAGATCGACGAGGTGACGATCTCCGTGCCGAGCGTCTTCGACGCCTGGTCCGCGAAGTCGCGCTTGATGTCGAAGCCGTAGTGCACATGGACGTCGCCGGTGAGGACCATCAGGTTCTCGACGCCGGCGGCCTGTGCGCCCGCCAGGATCCGCTCGCGGGAGGCCGGATAGCCGTCCCAGGAGTCCATCGAGACCTGGGAGGGCACGGCGGTGGAGTTGTACCGCCGGGCGAAGGTGACCTGCTGCGGGACGACGTTCCACCGGGCGCGCGAGCGGTGCCAGCCGTCGATCAGCCACCGCTCCTGGGCGTCGCCGGTGAGGGTGCGGGCCGGGTTCTCGGAGTCGGGCCCGGGGAACTGCCAGCCGTCGCCGTACGCCTGGTCGGACCGGTACTGGCGGGTGTCGAGGACGTCGAGCTGGGCGAGCCGGCCCCAGTGCAGGCGCCGGTAGAGGCGGAGGTCGGGGCCGTCGGGGAGCTGCGGGCGGCGCAGCGGCTGGTTCTCCCAGTACGCGCGGTAGGCGGCGGCCCGGCGGATCAGGAACTCCTCGGCGGGGTCGTCGTTCTCCGACACCGCGCCCGCGTAGTTGTTCTCGGTCTCGTGGTCGTCCCAGGTGACGACGAACGGGTGGGCTGCGTGCGCGGCCAGCAGGTCGGGGTCGGACTTGTACAGCGCGTACTTGAGCCGGTAGTCGTCCAGGGTCACCATCTCGTGGCCGTAGACGGCGGGCACGGTCCCGGCCGGGTAGGCGCGGGCGCCGCCCACACCGCTGACGGCGTACTCGTAGAGGTAGTCGCCCAGGTGCAGGACGACGTCCACGTCGTCCTCGGCGAGGTGTTTGTACGCGGTGAAGTAGCCCTGGTCGTAGCGCTGGCAGGAGACCACGCCGAGGGTGAGGGCGGACGGCGCGGCGCCGAGGCCGGGGGCGGTCCGCGTGCGGCCGGTACGGCTGATCCAGGCGCCCGCCCTGAAGCGGTAGTAGTACTCGCGGTCGTTCTCGAGGCCGTCGACCTGGACGTGCACGCTGTGGCCGAACTCCGGGTGCGCGAGCGTGCTGCCGCGCCTGACGGGCCGGCGGAACCTCTCGTCGCGGGCCAGCTCCCAGCGGACGGTGACACGCTCGGCGGGCAGCCCGCCGTCCGCCTGGTACGGGGCGGGCGCGAGGCGTGTCCACAGGAGGACGGAACCGGGCTGGGGGTCACCGGAGGCGACGCCGAGGGTGAAGGGGTCGGCGGTGAGCCGCGCCGGGTCGAGTTCGGCGGCGGCCGCGGTGCCGGCGGCGGGCAGGTTCACCGCGAAGGCGAGCGCGGCGGCGGCCGCGGTGCCGGTGAGGAACCGGCGGCGCCCCAAGTGACGTGCGGTGGCGCGGAGTTCGGGGGTGTACGGGGACTGGCGTGCTGCGGGTGTCATTCCGGTCCTCCCCTGGGAAATGGCTGCACCATGCATTGGAGTGGTCGAGGGCGACCCAGGGAAGTCGTCAGATTGGCGGGTACACAACAGTCGCATGGCGGACGCACGCGTTCCGTATACCGGATCCGAGGGATGCGGCCTCCCGTACGCCGCGGGCCCATGAATGCCGAGATCACCGAGATCACCGAGATCACCGACCGAAGCGAAGACCTGATCACCGACCGGACCGCCGGCCGGACCGCCGGGCCGACGAAGATCGCGCTCGTCACCGGTGCCGGTTCCGGGATCGGGCGGGCGGTGTCCGTGGAACTGCTGCGCTCAGGCTGGTCGGTTGCACTGGCGGGGCGGCGTACCGAGACCCTGGAGGCGACGGCCGCGCTGTGCCCGAGGGCCCGAGTCTCGCCGTACGGACGGACGTCTCACGCCCGGAGGAGGTGGCGACCCTCTTCGACGCCGTGCGCGAGCGCTTCGGGCGGCTGGACCTGCTGTTCAACAACGCGGGCACGTTCGGGCCGGGTGGCGTGCCGTTCGAGGAACTGTCCTACGACGCCTGGCGGCACGTGGTGGACACCAACCTCAACGGGGCGTTCCTGTGCGCGCAGGGGGCGTACCGGCAGATGAAGGGGCAGAAATCCCCGGGGCGGCCGGATCATCAACAACGGGTCCGTCTCGGCGCACACGCCCCGCCCGCTCTCCGCGCCCTACACGGCGACCAAGCACGCCCTCACCGGTCTGACGAAGTCCCTTTCGCTGGACGGCCGGGCGCACGGCATCGCGGTCGGGCAGATCGACGTCGGGAACGCGGCCACCGACATGACGGCGCGGATGCGGACGGGCGCGTTGCAGGCGAACGGCGAGGTCGCGCCGGAACCGGTGATGGACGTCGCCGATGTGGCGCGCACGGTGCGGCACATGGCGGAGCTGCCCCTGGAGGCGAACGTGCAGTTCGCGACGGTGCCGGCGACCGCGATGCCGTACGTGGGGCGGGGCTGAGGGACCGGCCGAGGGAGGGCCTGAGGACGACAACGGGGGCGGCGGCGCAGACGGGGGCGCAGGCAGGGGCGCAGACGGGGGCGCAGGCGGGGGCGCAGGCGGGAACGTGACGGGGCCGTGGGTGGCACCTCGGTTGCCCACAGGTAGTCAACTCCTCAACCTGCACAAGCGGAGTTTTATCGTCCGCACCATTGCGGCCGATGGCGGACCTATGCTCAACTCTTCTACACAAACCCTTCACACTTGCAGCACGACAGTTCCGTACGGGACGACCGAAAGCCACATTCCGGGAGGGGGAGGGGCACCCGTCCCACGGCGCCGGGTGGGGGTGGACCTCGCTGGGACCGCGAGGTGCGCACCGGCGCCGTGGGACGGCTGCCCCATCGTCAACCGGCGGGCGGCGCCTCACCGGTAGCGGGCGGCTGATCGCCGGTACGGGACCGCTCCACAGCGGTACGGCGCCTGCGTCGCAGCGCGTACGCCCCGCCCGCGGCCAGCGCCAGCCCTCCCGCGGCCCCGCCGAGCACCCCCCAGCCACCCGGGCCGCCGCCCGCCGACGAGGCCTCCGCCCCGGCGTGCGGTGCCTTGCCTGCGGACGACCCGCTCGCCCTGGTCCCGCCCTCGCTCAACGCCTCGACCAGCGTCCCCACCGCCCGCACCGAACTCCCCTGCGCGAAGCCCCAGTCGAGCAGCGCCGCCGACTCCTCGTAGACGGCGTTGTGGCCGCTCTTCGGATGCAGCACGGTGACGACGAGGGTGCGGCCCGCGCGGGTCGCGGCGCCGGTGAAGGTGTTCCCGGCGTTGCTGGTGAAGCCGTTCTTCACACCGATCATGCCCGGGTACGGAGTCACCCCGTACGTGCCCGACAGCAGCCGGTCGGTGTTCTCGATCCGGAAGGTCTTCCCGCCCCCGGCCGGGAAGGGGACGGCCCTGGTGCCGCAGTAGGCGCGGAAGTCGGCGTTGCGCAGCCCGTGCCGGGCGAAGAGGGCGAGGTCGTAGGCGGAGGACAACTGTCCCTTGTGGTCGTACCCGTCGGGGCTGACGACATGGGTGTCGAGCGCCTGGAGATCGGCCGCCCTCGCCTGCATCTCGGCGACCGTCCTCGCGACCCCGCCGTTCATCAGGGCGAGCACCTGCACGGCGTCGTTGCCCGAGCGCAGGAACACGCCCTGCCACAACTGCTCGACGGTGTAAGTGATTCCGGCCTTCACGCCGACGAGACTGGAGCCGGACGGGATGCCGGCCAGGTCCGCGTCGGTCACCAGACGGCGCTCGGTGCGCTCGAACCTGCCCAGCAGGGTGTCCGCGAACAGCATCTTCAGCGTGGAGGCGGGGGCGAGCCGCAGATGCGCGCGATAGGAGGCGAGCACCTCGCCGCTGTCCTGGTCGGCCAACAGCCAGGCCCGGGCGGTCAGCCCCTTCGGCAGGGCGGTGCCCCCGTCGACCTGGACGCCGTCGGCGACGAGCCGCGCGCCGCCGACCACCACGTCGGACGCGGCGGCGGCCGGCCCTGCGACGAGCGGTGCGGCGGTCAGTGGCGCGGCGGCCGCGAGGGCCAGCAGGGAGCGCCGGGACAGGCGCGGCGACGGGCCCGGGGAGGGGCGGGCGAATGCGTGCACTGCGGGACCGTACAAGGGGGTTCGGGGAAAAAGGAAGTCCCCACTCAACCCCTGTCACCTGGGAAAAGCCCCTCCGGAGCCTAGGAATCAGCTGTCTCAAGGAATTCTGATCCGGGCGCTCGCATTCTCAGTCCTTACACATCTTTTACTCAGGATGACTCAAAGGTTTCTCCCTAAGTTGTGGCCGCGCCCACAGCGGGCGCCAAGAACCTTAGGGAACGGGATGTTTGGCATCTATCTCAAGCGTGAACTGGGCCGGCGCAAGAAGGCCGCCCTGGTCATCGCACTGGGTCTGGCGCTCGGAATCGCGCTGGTCATCACCGTCAACTCGGTGTCGGCCGGCATGACGCAGGCGCAGGACAAGGTCCTGCAGTCGCTGTACGGCCTCGGCACCGACATGACCGTCACCAAAGCCCGCACGGCTCCCACCGCGAACAGTTCCGGGGGCCCCAGATTCGAGTTCGACGCGTCGGCCGACGGCGACGACGACGCGGAGCAGAGCTCGGACCGGGTGACGACCCAGGGCGGTCAGGCCCTGAAGGCCGCGCTCGTCGCCCAGGTCGCCGACCAGAAGGGCGTGGCGGCCGCGGTCGGCGCCCTCACCCTGAACGTCACCAAGGTCGACGGCTCCTTCACCCAGGGCAAGGCGCAGAGCTCCACCAGCGGAAGCAGCGGCAACGGCGGCCAGGGCGGCCCCGGCGGCGGCAACGGCGGCGGGTCCACCGCGGCCCCGCAGGTGCAGGGCGGCGGCGCCTCGTTCGACGTCAACTCGTACTCCGTGGCCGGCGTCGACGTCACCGACCAGGACCTCGGCCCGCTGGCGAGCTCCAAGATCACCTCAGGCGTGACGTTCACCTCGGCGCAGACCGACGCCAAGGTCGCCGTCGTCAGCAAGTCGTACGCGAAGGAGAAGTCGTACAAGGTCGGGTCGACGCTGACGATCTCCAGCACCAAGTACAAGATCATCGGCATCGCCACGCCCGACAGCAGCGACTCCACCACCGACGTCTACCTGCCGCTGAAGCAGGCACAGACCCTCGGTGACGCGGCGAGCCAGGTCACCACGATCTACGTCAAGGCGACCGACTCCAAGCAGATCGACACCGTCAAGGCGACGATCCAGAAGAACATCTCCGGTACGACGGTCACCACCTCCGCCGACCTGGCCGAGACGGTCTCCGGTTCCCTCTCCACCGCCTCGAACCTGGCGACCAGCGTCGGCAAGTGGCTGTCGATAGCCGTCCTCGTCGCCGCGTTCCTGGTGGCCGCGCTGCTCACCTCCTCGGCGGTCTCCCGCCGGGTGCGCGAGTTCGGCACCCTGAAGGCACTCGGCTGGCCGAGCCGCCGGGTGACCCGGCAGGTCGTCGGCGAGTCCATGGTCAACGGCCTCCTCGGCGGCGCCCTCGGTATCGCCCTGGGTCTGGCGGCCGCGTACACGGTGACCGCGATCAGCCCGAAGCTGACCGCCGAGCTCGGCAACACCGGCGGCGGCGGTGGCATGGGCGGCGGCCCGGGCGGCGGCGGCCCCGGTCAGCAGTCCGCGTCGAACACGATGGAGATCGCCCTCTCGGCCCCCGTCTCCGTCACCACGATCGCGATCGCGGTGGGCCTGGCGATCGCCGGCGGTCTGATCGCCGGCGCGATGGGCGGCTGGCGCGCCTCCCGTATGCGCCCGGCGGACGCCCTGCGCAGCGTCGCCTGACCCGCGCCCGGCCGCGCCCCGACCAGTCGTCACACCTCCCGTCGCCTCCCTCACGGAGCAGACGGAGAACACGGAGAACCCGGAGATCCCATGTACAACCTCACCGGCGTCACCAAGCGCTACACGCGCGGCAAGGAGACGGTCGAGGCGCTGCGCGGCATCGACCTCACGATCGCGGACGGCGACCAGCTCGTCATCCAGGGCCCGACGGGCGGCGGCAAGTCGACGCTGCTCCAGATGATCGGCGGCCTCGACCGCCCGTCCGAGGGCAGCGTCGAGCTGGACGGCGTCGACCTCGCGCGCGTCAGCGAGGCGAAGCTGACCCGGCTGCGCGCCGAGAAGATCGGCATCATCTTCCAGTCGTTCAACCTCATCCCGACGCTGACCGCGCAGGAGAACGTCGAGACGGCGCTCGTCCCGCTCGGGGTGAAGTCGGCGGAGCGGCGTGAGCGGGCGGCGGAGGCCCTGCGCTCGGTCGGCCTGGGCGAGCGCCTCACGCACGCCCCGGCGGAACTCTCCGGCGGCCAGCAGCAGCGCGTCGCGATCGCCCGCGCGCTGGTCAAGAAGCCGAAGGTGCTGCTCGCCGACGAGCCCACCGGCAACCTCGACGAGGGCATGCGCGACGAGATCATGGAGGTCCTCGAAGGCCTGTGGCACGAGTACGGGCTGACGTTCATCATGGTCACCCATGACTCGTCGATCGCCCGCCGGGCCCCGCGCCTGGCCACGATCAAGGCCGGTCAGCTCACGCTGACGGAACAGGCGGCCGCCCGCTCCTGGTGAGCTGCCGCAGCCCGAGGGGCCGTTCACCGCCTGCCCGGCGGTGAACC
>NZ_JBHWUU010000090.1:0-39333 GCF_042737375.1 Streptomyces sp. NPDC060000 | reverse complement strand
CAGCCCGGGTACGGTCCCAGGGGGCGCCCGTCGCCGTCTTTGGAAGAATCCCCCCATGGCGGAAATCATCCAGCGGGACGGCACCTGGGTCCTCGACGGCGACGCCCTGCGGCTGACCCCGGGCCGGGACAGGAACGTCAGCCCACTGCGCAGGGAACTGGGTGAACTGGTCGTTCCCCTGCGCGCGTTGGCGGGACTCTCCTTCGAGCAGGGCAAGAGGGCCGGGCGGCTCAGGCTGCGGCTGCGGGACGGCGCCGATCCACTGCTCCAGGCGACCGGCGGAAGGCTTACCGAGCCGCACGACCCGTACCAGCTGCTCGTCGACTCCGACCGGTACGGGGTCGCCGAGTACCTCGTGGACGAGGTGCGCCGGACGCTGCTGCTCGACGAGGTTCCGGCCGACCCGGTGGACGCCTATCTGCTGCCCGGCCCGGCCGTGCCCCTGGCCGCCTCCGCCGGGGACGGCACCGCGAGCTTCGACGGTGAGCGCGTGCGCCTGGAGTGGAACTGGAAGACGGAGGAGTCCAAGGCCTCGGCCGGCGCCCGCACTCTCGGCCTCGCGGATATCGAGTCCGTGGAGTGGCAGCCCGCGGTCGGTCTCGAGAACGGCGCTCTGCGCTTCCGGCTGCGGCACGCGCCCACGAAGGCGCCGGCCAAGTACGACCCCAACGCCGTGGAGCTGTGGGGTTTCCGGAAGGACCCGCTGATGGCGCTCGTCGCGGCGGCCGTGCAGGCCCGGCTGCCCCATCCGGCGGCCGCCCCCGAGGACGCCGTGCCGCCGGCCGCGTCCGGCCACGACCACGACGCGCTGCTGCGCCGCCTGCGCGAGCTCGGCGAGCTGCGCCGTGACGGCGTCCTGACGGACGAGGAGTTCACGATGGCCAAACAGGCGGTCCTCAAGCGCCTCCAGCGCGGGTGAGGACCGCCTGCCGACCTCGTGGGGTGCGCCCCGCCTTCCGGGCGCACCCATCGGATCACCTGGCCTTGCGGGCCACCGTGAAGTGGTCGACCTGGGCGCCGGTCTCGGCGATGCCGCGCACCGTCAGCGTGGCCGTACGGCCCTTGGCGGCCGGGGTGACGTCCACCCGCAGGAAGGAGTAGTCGAGGTAGCGCACCCGCGACCAGGTGACCGTCTCGTTCTGCTTGCCGGTCTTGGTGTTGATGAAGGAGGCCACGGACTCGACCTCGTTCTCGTGGCCCTCGTAGGAGAGCGGGGCGGTGAAGGAGTACAGGCTGCGGCCGGCCGCGCCCGCCGTCACGTAGACGACGCCCTCGGTCTCGGGGTACGCGGTGCCGCCGATCGGGAGCTTCTTGGTGACCGCGCCCGCCTTGATGACGTCGGTGCGCTCGTACTGGTGGTTGTGACCGTTGATGACCAGGTCGACCGTGTACTTCTCGAACAGCGGCACCCACTCCTGGCGCACGCCCCCCTCCGAGGCGTGCGCGGTGGAGGTGCAGTAGGCGCAGTGGTGGAAGAAGACCACGACGAAGTCGATGTCCTTCGACGCCCGGTACTTCTTGAGCTGCGTCTCCAGCCACTTGGTCTGGGTGCCGCCCGAGATGCCGAGGTTGGCCGGGATCTCGAAGGAGATGTCGTTGGCGTCGAGCGAGATCACGGCCGTGTTGCCGTAGACGAAGGTGTAGACGCCCGGGAGGTTCTTCGCGTCCGGACCGTTGTCCGGGAGGTTCCAGCGGGCCTCCTCGCCGCCGTAGCCGTTGGGCGAGTACCAGGCCTCCATGTCGTGGTTGCCGTAGGCCGGCATCCACGGGACGGACTTGGCGACGGACTCGGTCTGGGCGAGGAACTGGTCCCACACGCGCGAGTCGAAGCCGGTGTCGGCGGTCTTGCCCGCGCCGGCCGGGTCGGCGTAGGCGATGTCGCCGGCGTGCAGGTGGAAGGCCGGGTTCTGGCCGAGGAGGAGGCTGTTGTTGGCGAGGCCGTGGTAGCCGACGCCCTCGTCGCCGAAGGCGGTGAAGGTGAACGGCGCCTTGTGGGCGGGGGCGGTGGTGAAGGTGCCTACGGTGCCCGCGAACTGCGGCGAGGCCGGGTCGAAGCCGTTGTGACCGACACCGTAGAAGTACGTCCTGCCGGGCTTGAGGTGGGTCAGCTTGGCGTGCACGTAGTACTGGGTGTGGTCGCCGCTGGCGCCGACGCCGGCCGGGGTGTAGAGGGTGCGGACCTCGGCGTCGATCTTGACCGAGAGGTGCGAGGCGTGGGTGCCGATCCGGACGAAGGGCTTCTTCACCGGGAGCGGGACCTGCCAGGAGATGGTGATCTCGGTGCTGGGGTCGTTGCCGAAGGCGAGGTGGCGGCCGAAGGGAGCGACGAGCGAGCCGTCGACCGTCTCGGTCTGCGAGAGGGGCTGCGAGGGCACGGCGGCCTGTGCGGTGGCGCCGGTGACGAACGCGCCACCGGTGACGGCGCCCAGGGTGACGGCGCCGCCTCTGATCATCGTGCGCCGCGAGAACTTGGCGCGCAGGTACTCGTGCTGCTCGGCCATGCTCATGCGCTCGGCGAGCTGCTCGGGTACGCCCATGCGAGGAGTGTCCATGACGTCTGAAACTCGTCGCCCCGGGCGACGGGCCGCAAGACGCCAAATGGACGGTTCGCGAACAGCGACCCATAACACATTCAATGTTCTCCCAAGGCTCCTCCACAGGCGCCTGCCCGAAATCGGGCACGTTTCTTGCGAAACCGGCTCGCGTACCCCAGGATCTACCGGGTGCACGACGAACTTGTTGATCACCTGACGCGCTCCACGCCCCTCCAGCGGGGCGAGGCGCTGCGGGTGATCCAGGACGTGCTCGCCTACTTCGACGAGACGACCGAGGACTACGTCCGTCGCCGCCACCGCGAGCTCCAGGCCCAGGGCCTGGTCAACGCGGAGATCTTCGAACGGGTCGAGGCGGACCTGAAATACCGTGCGGTGACGCCGCCCGAGCTCACGCTCAGGCAACTGCGGCGCATCGTCTACGGGTGATCTGAAGCTTGGGGATACCTATACATGTGCGGAATCGTCGGATACATCGGCAGGCGTGACGTGGCCCCGCTGCTGCTCGAAGGCCTTCAGCGGCTCGAGTACCGCGGGTACGACTCGGCGGGCATCGTCGTGACCTCACCGAAGACGGCCGGCCTGAAGATGGTCAAGGCCAAGGGCCGGGTCCGCGACCTGGAGGCCAAGGTCCCGGCGCGCTTCAAGGGCACGACCGGTATCGCCCACACCCGCTGGGCCACCCACGGCGCCCCCTCCGACGTGAACGCCCACCCGCACATGTCGGCCGACCTCAAGGTCGCCGTCGTCCACAACGGCATCATCGACAACGCCTCCGACCTGCGCAAGAAGCTCGAGGCCGACGGCGTCGAGTTCCTCTCCGAGACGGACACCGAGGTGCTCGTCCACCTCGTCGCCCGCGCCCAGGCCGAGAAGCTCGAGGACAAGGTCCGCGAGGCGCTGCGCGTGGTCGAGGGCACCTACGGCATCGCCGTCATGCACGCCGACTTCAACGACCGGATCGTCGTCGCCCGCAACGGCTCCCCGGTCGTCCTCGGCATCGGCGAGAAGGAGATGTTCGTCGCCTCGGACATCGCCGCGCTGGTCGCCCACACCCGCCAGATCGTCACCCTCGGCGACGGCGAGATGGCCACCCTCAAGGCCGACGACTTCCGCACCTACACCACCGAGGGCACCCGCACCACGGCCGAGCCGACCACCGTGGAGTGGGAGGCCGCCTCGTACGACATGGGCGGCCACGACACCTACATGCACAAGGAGATCCACGAGCAGGCCGACGCCGTGGACCGCGTGCTGCGCGGCCGCATCGACGACCGCTTCTCCACCGTGCACCTCGGCGGCCTCAACCTGGACGCCCGCGAGGCGCGCCAGATCCGCCGCGTGAAGATCCTCGGCTGCGGCACCTCGTACCACGCGGGCATGATCGGCGCCCAGATGATCGAGGAGCTCGCCCGCATCCCCGCGGACGCCGAGCCCGCCTCCGAGTTCCGCTACCGCAACGCGGTCGTGGACCCCGACACCCTGTACATCGCCGTCTCGCAGTCCGGTGAGACGTACGACGTGCTGGCGGCCGTCCAGGAGCTGAAGCGCAAGGGCGCCCGGGTGCTGGGCGTGGTCAACGTCGTCGGTTCGGCGATCGCCCGCGAGGCGGACGGCGGCGTGTACGTGCACGCGGGCCCCGAGGTCTGCGTCGTCTCGACGAAGTGCTTCACCAACACCACGGTCGCCTTCGCGCTGCTCGCCCTGCACCTGGGCCGCACCCGTGACCTCTCCGTGCGCGACGGCAAGCGGATCATCGAGGGCCTGCGCAAGCTGCCCGCGCAGATCGCCGAGATCATGGAGCAGGAGGCGGAGATCGAGAAGCTGGCCGAGACGCTCGCCGAGGCCCGCTCGATGCTCTTCATCGGCCGCGTCCGGGGCTACCCGGTGGCCCGTGAGGCCTCGCTGAAGCTCAAGGAGGTCTCGTACATCCACGCCGAGGCCTACCCGGCCTCCGAGCTGAAGCACGGTCCGCTGGCCCTCATCGAGCCCGCGCTCCCGACGGTCGCCATCGTCCCCGACGACGACCTGCTGGAGAAGAACCGCGCCGCCCTGGAGGAGATCAAGGCCCGCAGCGGAAAGATCATCGCGGTCGCCCACCGGGAGCAGGAGAAGGCCGACCAGACGGTCATCGTCCCCAAGAACGAGGACGAACTCGACCCGATCCTCATGGGCATCCCGCTCCAGCTCCTCGCCTACTACACGGCGAAGGCCCTCGGCCGCGACATCGACAAGCCGCGGAACCTGGCGAAGTCGGTGACGGTCGAGTAGTCCTGTCGCCTCGCGCAACAGAACGGACCCCCACGTGGTGCCACCGACCACGTGGGGGTCCGCTCCATTCGCCGGGGAGGCCCAACTCCCCGGCCGCGGCTGCCATTCAGCCCGTGGCCGTCACCCCGGGGCGGGCAGCGCGTCGAGAGAACGCCGTGGGCCAGTGGGCCAGCGCCGCGGTCGCCGCGTACCAGGCGACCGCGCCCGCCGCGACGGCGAGCCAGCCGCCCGCCTTGGTGAGTCCGTCGCTGTCGGCGAACCGGGCGACGGCCATCAGCACGAGCCCGGCGCAGAACAACCCGTAGACGCCCTGGCCGAGTTGGTCGCCGCCGGCGAGGGTCAGGGAGAGCGCCACGAGGGCGAACAGGAGCAGGAAGAGCCCCGCGGCGTTGTCGGAGGCCTGGGTCCCGGCGGAGACCGCCCACGTGAACCAGAAGGCGCCGAGGACGGTGTAGGCGGTGCCGGTGGCCGTGTCACGGTCCCGGAGGGCGAACAGACCGGCGACGAACAGCGCCACGCCGCCGATGTAGTGGGCGATGGATACGGCGTCCGCAGCCGTCACGCCGTCGATGAGGTCGGTGTACCCGAGTCCGAACGCCAACAGGGTGACACCCAGGGCGAGTCGGCCGGCGATCGTGGTGGTGCTGCTTCCCGCAGAGACGTCGTTGTCCACGGCAAGCTCCCTTCAGGCATGTGCAGTTGTGTGAGCGATATATGCCCTTCACAAAGGCACAAACACCCCTACGCGCCAGTAGATTCATGCGGGGCGGCAGAGGGGGCCGGGAGTACCCGAATCTCATCTCACCTGGGAGAAAGGCGAGTTACGGAATGACAACGACGGGCCGCTTTGCCCGTTTGGCGAGGCGGCCCGCGACGGAGCCGAAGATCCGGCCGACGATGCCGTGGGTCGAGCCCACGACGATCGCGTCGGCCTCGTACTCCCGCCCCACCTCTTCGAGTTCGTGGCAGATGTCCCCACCGCGCTCGACCAGGATCCAGGGCACCTCGGCGAGATACTCCGCGCACGCGAGTTCCAGACCGAGCACCTCGGTGCGGTGGTCCGGCACGTCGACGAAGACCGGCGGCTCACAGCCGGCCCAGACCGTGGTGGGCAGCCGGTTGGCGACATGGACGATGATCAGCCCCGAGCCGGAGCGGTGGGCCATCCCTATGGCATACGCGAGAGCGCGCTCACTGGACATGGAGCCGTCGAAACCGACGACCACGCCGTGCTTGAAGGCGGGATCGCAGGAATGGCGTGCCTCTTCAGCCGCCAGGGGCTCGGCCGCCGTGGGATCGGCGACGGGCCGCTTGCGGTCCGCGGGTTCGAAGAATTCGTGACCGGCCATGGCTGTCTCGGCGTATCGATCCTTGTACGGTGGACGGCGGGGATCGGCGGAGCTGTCCGGGAATCATCTTCCCAACCCCATACCCCCAAGGGTACGGCGGAACGCCTCCTGGGCCCAGATCTCGCACGCCCTGGGTGGGGGTTCCAGGGAGCATGCACGAGCCGACGCCCGTAACGCAATGGTTGCTGCCCCGTACAGGCGGTTTGCACAGGATTCACTTACCGGGCACCTCCCGGCAGTGACCGACCGCCCGAACAGGCGTTGAACCCCCTGTACCGCCGCCGCACCCCCGCCATGCCACCCTTCGCACCGCCGCCACACCGTTCCCGGCGCCGCCGTCACCACGCCCCTCGCCCCGCCGCCGCCCCAGGAAGGAGCCCGCCCCGTGCCCTCGTCCCGTGCCGCTTCCGAGACCCGCCCCTGCGACGACCGGACCACCGACCTGATCCGCTGGGCGGCCTTCAGCTGTTGCCTGGTGCCGCTGGTCCTCCTCTGGTACGGCACCTCGCCGGCCGGTACCGCCGGCACCGCCCTGGGCCTCGCCACCGTCACGGGCGTATGCCGGATGCTGCTGCGCCGGTCCGAGCGGTGCGCGGCCCGGTTGCTGGACGAGGACGACGCGCCGCAGGCGCACCACCGGGGGCGCCATCAGCGCACCGGAACGGGGTCACACCGTGGCGGTCGTCACTCCGGAGGAAACTCACCGGTCGGTTGACCGGTTTTCACACCCGGACCCGCTTCTTTTCAGCCAACTTCCGGTGATGGCGCATCCCTTGCCCCAACCACCCCCCACCCCCCGTTCCACCTGCACGGAAAGGGCCTCATGGGCCCTGCGCACCCTACGGGGATTGGCCACCACCCCGAGGCGCACTTCCCTGCACGGCCCACGAGTGCAACGCTTCGTGATCGAATGCTTCACGCCAAGTTGCCATGTCGACAATCTGCCGGGTGGTGAACTGGCCACGCCGGCATTGTGCGACACGTTAGATTCGATCTTGACTGTCTACGGCGGGGGACTCGTGCAGGACCGAGGGGAAACGTGCTGGAGCGACAAGCCCGACAAGTTAGGGGCGCCGCGACCACCGAGGGGGGCTTAGCAGGATGAGCCACGACTCCACTGCCGCGCCGGAAGCCGCGGCCCGGAAACTTTCCGGGCGACGCCGCAAGGAGATCGTCGCGGTGCTGCTGTTCAGCGGCGGCCCCATTTTCGAGAGTTCCATTCCGCTGTCGGTGTTCGGGATTGACCGCCAGGACGCCGGCGTGCCGCGCTACCGCTTGTTGGTGTGCGGCGGCGAAGAAGGCCCGCTGCGGACCACAGGGGGCCTGGAACTCACCGCGCCACATGGCCTGGAGGCGATCTCACGGGCGGGCACGGTCGTCGTGCCGGCCTGGCGTTCGATCACCTCGCCGCCACCGGAGGACGCGCTCGACGCACTGCGCCGGGCGCACGAGGAGGGTGCCCGCATCGTGGGCCTGTGCACCGGCGCGTTCGTGCTGGCCGCCGCGGGTCTGCTGGACGGCCGCCCGGCCACGACCCACTGGATGTACGCGCCGACGCTGGCCAAGCGCTATCCGTCGGTGCATGTGGATCCGCGCGAACTGTTCGTCGACGACGGCGATGTGCTGACATCGGCGGGCACCGCGGCCGGAATCGACCTGTGTCTGCACATCGTGCGGACGGATCACGGTAACGAGGCGGCGGGCGCGCTGGCCCGGCGACTGGTCGTCCCACCGCGCCGGTCGGGCGGCCAGGAGCGCTACCTCGACCGGTCTTTACCCGAGGAGATCGGCGCCGACCCGCTCGCCGAGGTCGTCGCCTGGGCGCTGGAGCATCTCCACGAGCAGTTCGACGTGGAGACGCTGGCGGCACGCGCCTATATGAGCCGCCGCACCTTCGACCGCCGCTTCCGGTCCCTGACCGGCAGCGCCCCGCTCCAGTGGCTGATCACCCAGCGGGTGCTCCAGGCGCAGCGCCTGCTGGAGACGTCGGACTACTCGGTGGACGAGGTCGCGGGGCGCTGCGGCTTCCGCTCGCCGGTGGCCCTGCGCGGCCACTTCCGCCGGCAGCTCGGCTCCTCCCCCGCGGCGTACCGGGCGGCGTACCGGGCGCGCAGACCGCAGACCGAACGGTCGGCGGACAGCGAACCGCCGCCACCGCCGCCACCGGCGCTGCACCCGGACGCTCCGGGGCCGGTACCGCCGCAGCTGCGGCGGACGGCCGCGGCCGGCGCGGTGGGCTCGCCGGGGTCCCTGCCGTCCGAGCACGCGCGTGACGCGTACGCGTCCTCGCGGGCGAGTCTGCCGGGGCAGCGCAGCGGTAACTGAGCGGGTGACGGAACACCTCGAGCGCCGGACGGGCAGTCGGCCCGTCCGGCGCTCGCGCACGAGAGCGTCCCCCCGGGGCACCCCGAAAGCCGACGTCAGCTTTAGGGTGGTCGCATGAACGATCGCATGGTGTGGATCGACTGCGAGATGACCGGCCTCTCGCTGTCCGACGACGCTCTCATCGAGGTTGCCGCCCTCGTCACCGACTCCGAGCTGAACGTGCTCGGCGACGGTGTCGACATCGTCATCCGGCCGCCGGCCGAGGCACTGGAGACGATGCCGGAGGTGGTGCGTCAGATGCACACCGCGTCCGGGCTCCTCGACGAGCTGTCCGGCGGGACGACCCTCGCGGACGCCGAGGCCCAGGTGCTGGCGTATGTACGGGAGCACGTGAAGGAGCCGGGCAAGGCCCCCCTGTGCGGAAACTCCGTGGGTACTGACCGCGGCTTCCTGGCCCGGGACATGGCCGCCCTGGAGGGCTACCTGCACTACCGGATCGTCGACGTGTCGTCGGTCAAGGAGCTCGCCCGGCGCTGGTACCCGCGGGCGTACTTCAACAGCCCCCCGAAGAACGGCAATCACCGCGCCCTCGCCGACATCCGCGAGTCCATCGCGGAACTGCGCTACTACCGCGAGGCCGTCTTCGTACCGCAGCCCGGGCCGGACTCAGACACGGCCAGGACCATCGCCGCGAAGCACGTGCTGCCCGGAGGCTGACGGCGCCCCGGGAAAGGTGTGCACGAGCACCCCTTCTGACCCTGTACACTTTTTCTCGGCCGGTAGGGAGACCACAAAGTCCAACTACCGGGCATGGTGGGTGTAGCTCAGCTGGTAGAGCACCTGGTTGTGGTCCAGGAAGTCGCGGGTTCAAGTCCCGTCACTCACCCCAAGTCATCAGCCGGTGACTTCCCGCGAGGGAGGTCACCGGCTGATGTGTTTCCCGGGAGTGGTCATGCGCTCAAGTGTCCCCGCAGAGCCGTTCGTCACCGCCCGGCTCGACGTCCTCCCGCTGCGCGTCGCACACGCGGCGGAGATGGCGGTCGTCCTGGGCGACCCCGCGCTGCACACCTTCATCGGCGGCGCCCCCAGCACACCCGAAGTCCTGCGCGCCCGCTACGAACGTCTTGTCGCCGGTTCACCGGACCCGTCCGTCGCCTGGTGGAACTGGGTCCTGCGGGTGCGGGACACCGGCCGGCTCGCCGGGACCGTCCAGGCCACCGTTACCGGCGGCGGGGACCATGCCGAGGTCGCCTGGGTCGTCGGTACCGCGTGGCAGGGCCGCGGCCTCGCCTCCGAGGCGGCCGCCGGGCTCGTCGGCCTGCTGCGGGAACAGGGCGTACGCACGATCGTCGCCCATGTCCACCCCGGCCATCAGGCGTCCGCGGCCGTGGCCCGCTCCGCCGGGCTCTCGGCCACCCCGGAGCGGCAGGACGGCGAGGTGCGGTGGCGGCTGACCGCCACCCCGTGAACCCGCGCCCCGTTCAGGACGAGGAGCGTTCCACCAGTTCCGTCGCCAGCACCACCTGCCGGCGCTCCAGCCCCCGGGACACCGCGGGGCGGCGGTCCGCGATCTCCGTGAGGAGCAGGTCCAGCATCCTGCGGCCCATCTCCTCGATGGGCTGGCGGACGCTCGTCAGCGGCGGGTCCATGTGGCGGGCGATCGCCGAGTCGTCGTAGCCGACCATGGCCACGTCCTCCGGGAGACGGCGGCCCGCCTCGCGCAGCGCCCGGCGGGCGCCGGCCGCCATGACGTCGGAGCCCGCGAAGACCGCGTCGAGGGAGGGGGTACGGGCGAGGAGTTCGCGCATCGCGCGGTGTCCGCCCTCCTCGGTGAAGTCGCCCGGGGCGATGAGACCTTCGTCCGCCGGGTATCCCGCGTCGCGCAACGCGTCCCGGTAGCCGTCGACGCGCCGCTGGGCGCCGTAGACGTCGAGGCGGCCGGTGATGTGAGCGATACGGGTACGCCCCCGGGACAGCAGGTGCTCGACCGCCGAACGGCCGCCGCCGTAGTTGTCGGAGTCCACGGACGGGAGCGTCTCCGCGGCGGACCGCGGGCCGCTGATCACCGCCGGGATCTCCAGCTGGGACAGCAGATCGGGCAGCGGGTCGTCCGCGTGGACCGAGACCAGGAGGACTCCGTCGACGCGGTGCGCCGCCAGGTACTGGGCGAGCCGGCGTCGTTCGCGATCGCTACCCGCGAAGATCAGCAGCAGCTGCATCTCGGTGTCGGACAGTTCCGCGCCCACGCCCCGCAGTATGTCCGAGAAGTACGGCTCGGCGAAGAAGCGGGTCTCCGGTTCGGGGACCACCAGCGCGATCGCGTCCGTGCGGTTGGCGGCGAGGGCACGGGCCGCGGTGTTGGGAACGTAGCCGAGCTCGGCGACCGCCGCCTCGACGGCCGCGCGGGTCGCGTCGCTGACCCTGGGCGAGCCGTTGATCACCCGGGAGACCGTGCCGCGGCCGACACCGGCGCGTGCGGCCACCTCTTCGAGAGTCGGCCGTCCTCCGCTCCGGCTCCGCGATCCGTGGCTTGCCATGGGCCCCGCCTTCCCGCCGTTTGTTCACGCTGGCCTGGAATCTAACAGTCCCGTCCGTCCGGCCCGTCGGCACTGCGGGCCGACGCCCCCGCGACCCCGCTCCGACCGCGAACGGGCCCGGTCCCCGAGCGCCGGGCCGCCCCTGTCGCGAACGCCCAACTCCCCCTGCCCTCCGGCGCCGAGGGCCCGTATCCTCCGGCACGGGGCGGTCCGTGCGACCCCGCCGGCGGCCGGAAAGCGCTGTCCGTCCGAGTTAGCTAACAGGCAGATAACTGAACGCACCTCTCCGCGTTCCCACCCTTGACACCCCCGCCCGAACCGACGACTCTTCAACACATCACCTGTGGGAGCGCTCCCACGGTACCTGACACATACATATCCCGCACGTTCCCCGCCCGAGCCGCAGCGAGTAACTAACGGGCCCAACAATGCAGTTGGCCGGGGGGTCGGCACGTCAGGGCAACAGGAGGACGCAATGCGAGCACGAACCCTCCCCCACTCTCGGCTTCGCTCGAGCGGGGGGACCCCCATCACCCGCCGGGTGGTGGTCCTGGCGGCCGTCGCGTCGCTGGGCGCCGGGCTGCTGGCCGGCTGTGCCGACGACGGCGGCGACGACAACGCTTCCGACGGTTCGTCGTCGGGCGGTGGCAAGGGCAAGACCACCATCACGATGGGCCTCTTCGGCACCATGGGCTTCAAGGAGGCCGGTCTCTACACCGAGTACGAGAAGCTCCACCCCGACATCAAGATCGCCGAGAATGTCACGGAGCGGAACGAGAACTACTACCCGGCGCTCGTCAACCACCTCACCACCAACAGCGGCCTGATGGACGTCCAGGCCATCGAGGTGGGCAACATAGCCGAGGTCGTGGCCACGCAGGCGGCCAAGTTCGAGGACATGTCCAAGGTCTCGGGCGTCGACAAGAGCAAGTGGCTCGACTGGAAGT
This sequence comes from Streptomyces sp. NPDC060000, assembly GCF_042737375.1. NCBI lineage: Bacteria > Bacillati > Actinomycetota > Actinomycetes > Kitasatosporales > Streptomycetaceae > Streptomyces > Streptomyces sp. NPDC060000. The sequence goes on along the minus strand of NZ_JBHWUU010000090.1, from coordinate 27,352 downwards.
GGTCGCAGGGCACCACCAAGGACGGCCAGACGATCGCTCTCGGCACCGACGTCGGTCCGATGGCCCTCTGCTACCGCAAGGACCTCTTCCAGGCGGCCGGTCTGCCCACCGACCGCGAGGCGGTCGGCAAGCTGTGGGCCGGCGACTGGAACAAGTTCGTCGCCACCGGCGAGCAGTACAAGCAGAAGGCCAAGGCGGGCACCTTCTTCATGGACTCCCCCGGCGGTCTGATCAACGCCATTCTCAGCAGTGAGAAGGAGAAGTTCTACGACTCCTCCGGCGAGATCATCTACAAGTCGAACCCGGCCGTGAAGGCCGCCTTCGACCTCACCGCGAAGGCCGCCGAGGAGGGCCTGGTCCAGGCCCAGACGCAGTTCCAGCCGGCCTGGGACACCACGATCGCCAACAGCAAGTTCGCCACCATCGCCTGCCCGCCGTGGATGCTCGGCACCATCAAGGGCAAGGCGAAGGCCGAGGACGCCGGCAAGTGGGACGTGGCCGTGGCGCCCAAGTCCGGCAACTGGGGCGGTTCCTTCCTGGGCGTGCCGAAGAGCGGCAAGCACGTGAAGGAGGCCGAGGCGTTCATCACCTGGCTGACCGCGCCCGAGCAGCAGGCGAAGCTGTTCAAGGTGCAGGGCTCCTTCCCGAGCACGCCGAGCGCGTACACGATGGCCGAGGTCACCGGCGCGAAGAACGACATGACCGGTGACTCCCCGATCGGTACGGTCTTCTCCGAGGCCGCCAAGACCGCCCCGGTGCAGGTGATCGGCCCGAAGGACCAGATCATCCAGCAGGGCCTGACCGACAACGGCGTCATCCTCGTGACGAAGGGCAAGTCGGCGGCGGAAGCCTGGAACACGGCCACCAAGACCATCGACAACAACCTGGACAAGTGACCCGCATGGCCACCCGCAACGACACCGCCGCGCCCCCCGTGAAGGAGGGGGGCGCGGCCCCGGGCCGCCCGCCCGCCGTTCCCACGGAGGCGGAACAGCGGCACCGGGCCCGGTTGTCCCGCCGCTGGCAGCGGGACAAGCGCTGGAGCCCGTACGCCTTCGTCTCGCCGTTCTTCCTGCTGTTCCTCGCGTTCGGCCTGTTCCCGCTGATCTACACCGGCTGGGCGTCGCTGCACCAGGTGGAGATGACCGCGCCCACGGACATGACGTGGGTCGGGATGCGCAACTACACGCGCATCTTCGACGACGACTTCTTCTGGAACGCGGCGAAGAACACGCTGACGATCGGGATCATCTCGACCGTTCCGCAGTTGCTGATGGCGATGGGCCTGGCCCACATCCTCAACTACAAGCTGCGCGCCTCGACCTTCTACCGGGTCGCGATGCTCGCGCCGTACGCGACCTCGATCGCGGCCGCCTCGCTCGTCTTCGTGCTGCTCTTCGGGCGCGACTACGGCATGATCAACTGGGCGCTGCACTTCGTCGGCGTCGACGCGATCGACTGGCAGAACGACAAGTGGCCGTCGCAGTTCGCGGTGTCGTCGATCGTCATCTGGCGCTGGACCGGCTACAACGCGCTGATCTACCTGGCCGCGATGCAGGCGATCCCGCAGGACCTGTACGAGTCGGCGGCGCTGGACGGCGCGAGCCGCTGGAAGCAGTTCCTGCACGTCACGCTGCCGTCGCTGCGGCCGACGATCCTGTTCACGGTGGTCGTCTCGACGATCGGCGCGAGCCAGGTGTTCGGCGAGCCGCTGCTGTTCGACGCCAACAAGGGCGCGTCGGGCGGCGCGGAGCACCAGTTCCAGACGCTGGGCCTGTACCTGTACGAGCAGGGCTGGGTGAACCAGCACCTGGGCCGGGCCTCGGCGATCGCCTGGACGATGTTCCTGATCCTGATCGTGGTCGGCATCGTCAACTACGTCATCTCGCGCCGGCTGCGCGCCAGTAGTTAGGAGTACCGGCCGTGACGACGACGACAACGACCGCGAAGTCCGTGGAACCCGAGGATGCCGTGCCGACGGCCCGGAAGGTGCGCCGGCCCAAGTCCGCGCGGGCCGGCGGGCAGATGCACGGCGGTCCGATCGCCTACATCATCCTGGGCGTGTTCACCATCGTTTCGCTGTTCCCACTGCTGTGGACGGCGATCGCGGCGTCCCGCGACAACAACCGACTGGCGCAGAACCCTCCGCCGTTCGTGTTCGGCTCGAACCTCTTCCACAACCTGGACGTGGCCTGGAACGACGCGAACCTGGGCAAGGCGTTCGTCAACACGACGATCGTGGCGGGGACTTCGGCGGCGACGATCGTCTTCCTGTCGACGATCGCCGGGTTCGCCTTCGCCAAACTGCGGTTCCGGGGCCGGGGCGCGCTGATGCTGATCGTGATCGGCACCATGATGGTGCCGCCGCAACTGAGCATCATCCCGCTCTACATGATGGTCGCCAAGCTGGAATGGACGGACCAGCTCCAGGCGGTGATCCTGCCTTCGCTGGTGAGCGCGTTCGGCGTGTTCTTCATGCGCCAGTACCTCATCCAGGCGCTGCCCGACGAGATCATCGAGGCGGCCCGGGTGGACGGCGCGAGCAGCTGGCGCGTGGTGTGGCACGTGGTGTTCCCCGCGGCGCGCCCCGCGATGGCGGTGCTCGGCATGCTGATGTTCGTGCAGACGTGGAACGACTTCCTGTGGCCGTTCCTGGTGCTGAGCCAGACCGGCAACCCGACCGTGCAGGTCGCGGTCGCGGGCCTCGGCCGCGGGTACACCCCGGACCAGTCCCTGATCATGGCGGGCGCGCTGCTGGGCACGCTGCCGCTGCTGCTGGTCTTCGCGATCTTCGGCAAGCAGATCGTGGGCGGCATCATGCAGGGCGCCGTGAAGGGCTGACGACGCGGACTGCGACCCGACGGTGACACGACGCCGTGTGACGCCCCGCGGTGGACACGACACCGTGTGACGCCCCGCGACGCCCTCCCGTCCGTCAGTCCCTGACTTCCCGGGGGCCGGGTCACCGCCGCCCCGGCCCCCTCCGCACCACTTCCCCCCGACCTCGTCGGTCTCGACGACCACTCATGGGAGCGCTTCCATGCCTGAGCCCGTTACCCCGGTGACCTTCCCGCCCGCCTTCCTCTGGGGCGCCGCGACCTCCGCGTACCAGATCGAGGGGGCGGTGCGCGAGGGCGGCCGCACCCCCTCGATCTGGGACACCTTCAGTCATACGCCCGGAAAGACGGCCGGTGGTGAAACCGGTGACATCGCTGTCGACCACTACCACCGTTACCGCGACGACGTGGCCCTGATGGCGGAGCTGGGCCTGTCCGCGTACCGCTTCTCGATCTCCTGGTCCCGGGTCCAGCCGACCGGCCGGGGCCCCGCGGTGCAGGTGGGCCTGGACTTCTACCGCCGTCTGGTGGACGAGCTGCTGGCGGCGGGCATCAAGCCCGCCGTCACCCTCTACCACTGGGACCTCCCCCAGGAGCTGGAGGACGCGGGCGGCTGGCCGGAGCGCGACACGGCGTTCCGTTTCGCGGAGTACGCGCAGATCGTCGGCGAGGCGCTCGGTGACCGGGTGGAGAACTGGATCACGCTGAACGAGCCGTGGTGCAGCGCGTTCCTGGGCTATGCCTCCGGGGTGCACGCGCCGGGCCGTACGGAGCCGGCGGCATCGCTGAAGGCGGCGCACCATCTGAACCTGGCCCATGGACTCGGCACATCGGCGCTGCGCGCGGCCATGCCGGCCCGCAACTCGGTGGCGCTCAGCCTCAACTCCTCGGTGGTGCGCCCGCTCTCCCCGGGCGACCCGGCGGACCTGGCCGCCGTGCAGAAGATCGACGACCTCGCCAACGGCGTCTTCCACGGCCCGATCCTGCGGGGCGCCTACCCGGAGACGCTGCTGGCGGCGACCTCGTCGCTGACGGACTGGTCGTTCGTCCTCGACGGCGATCTGCGCGCCATCCACCAGCCTCTGGACGCGCTGGGCCTGAACTACTACACGCCGACGCTGGTCTCGGCGGCGGACGCGTCCGTGCACGGCCCCCGCTCGGACGGCCATGGCGCGAGCGACCACTCGCCGTGGCCGGGCGCGGACGACGTGGCCTTCCATCTGACCCCCGGCGACCGCACGGAGATGGGCTGGTCCATCGACCCGACCGGTCTGCACGAGCTGATCATGCGTTACACGCGCGAGGCGCCGGGCCTGCCTCTGTACATCACGGAGAACGGCGCGGCCTACGACGACAAGCCCGACTCGGACGGTCGTGTCCACGACCCCGAGCGCATCGCCTACCTGAACGGCCACCTCTCGGAGGTCCGCCGGGCGATCGCGGACGGCGCGGACGTACGGGGCTACTACCTCTGGTCCCTCCTCGACAACTTCGAGTGGGCCTACGGCTACGAGAAGCGGTTCGGCGCGGTGTACGTGGACTACGCGACGCTGACCCGCACACCGAAGTCGAGCGCGCTGTGGTACGGCCAGGCGGCCCGCACGGGAACCCTGGCACCGACCGAGACCACCTGACCCGGGGAGCGGGGAAGGGGCGCGGCACGCGGAGGGGGCGTGCCGCGCCCCGCTCGGCACCTGGACAACTGGTCGACTTCGGCCGGTCAGAGGCTGCCCGCTGCGGCCAGCCACTGGGTCGGCTGCCCGGTGACCGAGGCGATCGTCTCGAAGTCGTTGTCGTAATGCAGCATGGTCAGCCCCTGGAGTTCGGCCGTGGCGGCCACGAGCAGGTCCACGGCACCCGCGGAACGGTGCCGCCCCTTCTCGGTGAGTTCCCGCTGCACGTCCCAGGCGCGGGTGACGGCCCGTTCGTCCAGGGGCGTCCAGCCGAACAACGCGTCCAGGTCCTGGACCAGCTCGGCCCGGTCCTCGGCATTCCTCGCGCTGTACAGGAACTCGACCTCGGTCAGCGGACAGCGGGCGATCAGGCCCTCCTCCAGTGGTTTCTCCCAGAGGATGCGAGCCGGCCGCCTGAGGATCCGGACCAGCGCGCTGGTGTCGATGAGGTAAGCGGCGGTGCTCATCGACGGTAGGTCTCCTTGTCGAGCAGCAGGTCGAAGTCGCCCTCGTCCGCCCGGGCCGCGAGCCGCGCCAGGGCGAGCGCACGCTTCTTGCGTTGGACCCCTTCCCTGAGCGCGGCGTTGACGGTGTCCTTCTTGGTCCTGGTCCCGAAAGCTATGGCCGCTTCGGCCAGCAGTTCCTCGTCGATGTCGATCAGCGTCTTGGGCACGGGAGGACCTCCTGGATATCCTGAGTCCATTCCAGTATATCCATGAGGCTCGCCTTCAGCGATTCCCCCGCCCGGACCGGGCCCGACGTGGTCACGCCTCCCGTGGTTCCCGTACGACCGCGACTCCGCCCGGGGGGACCGGGACCGAGCCGTCCGGCACCGGCTTTCCGGTGAGGAGTTCCACCGCGCCGGCGGACACGGTGACCTTCGCGCCCTGGCCGGCGTGGTCGATGAGGAAGACGTAGTCGGCCGCGGGGCCTCGGCGCCGGACCGCCTCCACGCCCGGCGGCACGTTCTCCAGCACCGGTCGTACTCCCGCCTCCTCGCGGACGCGGTCCAGCAGGGCCGCCAGTGTGTCCGGGTCGGGGAGCGTGGCCAGATACCAGGCGGTGCCCGTGCCGTGACCGTGGCGGGTGACCGCCGGGACGCCCTCCAGGGGACCGTCCGTGAACGAGGACACCGCCCGGGCCCCGGCGAGCCGTACCCGCTCCGACCAGAGCGAGCCCGTGCCGCCGGTGTCCAGGCCGGCCCGCTCCCCCGGCAGCAACGGGAACAGTTCGTCCGTGCGGACGCCGAGCGCCTCGCGGAACGCGCCCGGGTAACCGCCCAGCCGCACATGGCAGTTCTCGTCCACCGCCCCGCTGTGGAAACCGACCGCCAGCGTGCCGCCCCGCTCCGCGAAGGTGGTGAGGTTCGCCGCGCCCGTGTCGTCCACCAGGTACAGGCTCGGCGCCAGGACCAGGCGGTAGGCCGAAAGGTCCGCGTCGGGGCGGACGAAGTCCACGGCGACACCCGCCCGCCACAACGGCTCGTACCAGGAGCGGATCAGCTCCAGGTGACGGAGCAACTCGCTTGGCTGGGACGGAAGTTCGAGCGCCCACTTCGCGTCCCAGTCCCAGACGATCGCCGTCTCGGCCGTGCCCGTGCTGCCGCGCACCTCGGCCAGCGACCGCAGATCCGCGCCGAGCCGGACGACGTCCCGCCAGATGACACTGTCCGTGCCCGCGTGCGGCAGCATCGCCGAGTGCCACTGTTCGGCGCCCGCCTTCGCCGCCCGCCACTGGAAGTAGGCGATGCCGTCGGCGCCACGGGCCACGTGCGCCAGGGCGTTGCGGCGCAACTCACCTGGTGTCTTGGCCCGGTTGACGTGCTGCCAGTTCACGGCGCCCGTCGAGTGCTCCATCAGCAGCCACGGACGGCCGCCGGCGAGCGAGCGCACCAGATCGCCGCTCAGCGCGATGTCGATCTCCGACTCGGGGTCCGTGGAACGGAGGTAGTGATCGTTCGAGACGACGTCCAGCTCCGGTGCCCAGCGCCAGTAGTCCAGCGCGTCGAAGTTGTACATCACCATGAAGTTGGTGGTCGCGGGCACCGAAGGGGCGGCTTGCGCCAGCACCTCCCGCTCCGCCCTGCACAGCGACAGCAGCTCGTCGCTGCAGAAGCGGCGCCAGTCCAGCCGGTGGGTCGGGTTCGGGACCGCGCCGGTCGCCCTCGGGGGCAGGATCTCGTCCCAGTCGTAGTACCACTGGCTCCAGAAGGTGGTGCCCCAGGCGTCGTTCAGCGCGGCCAGGTCATCGCCGTACCGGTCCCGCAGCCAGCCGCGGAACGCCGCCGCGCTCGTGTCGCAGAAGCACTCCGCGTTGTGACAGCCGTACTCGTTGTGGATGTGCCACATGACCACCGCCGGATGGTCCGCGTACCGCTCCCCCAGCGCGCGGGCGACCCGCAGCGCGGCCTCCCGGTAGGCGGGGCTGCTCGGGCAGAACGTCTGGCGGCTGCCGTACGACAGTCCCCGGCCGTCCCGGTCCACGGGCAGCGCCTCGGGGTGGGCCCTGAAGAACCACGCCGGTGGCGCGGCCGTCGGGGTCGCCAGGTCGGCGGCGATGCCGTGGGCGTACAGCATGTCGAGGACGCGGTCGAGGCGCGAGAAGTCGTACTCGCCCTCGGCGGGTTCCAGCAGCGCCCACGAGAAGATGTTGACGCTGACCATGTTCACCCCGGCCTCGGTCATGAGCCGCATGTCCTCGGCCCAGACCTCCTGCGGCCACTGCTCGGGGTTGTAGTCGCCGCCGTAGGCGATGCCGGGAACGTTCAGCTCGCGACGCGTCATCGCCCGCCTCCCGACAGCAGCCGGCGGGTGGTGTCCACGCCCCACGGGTCGAGCGACAGCAGCCGGTCGCTGGACGCCATCAGGCCGCCCGTCGCCTCCACGTGCGCGGCCCACCGCTCCCGGGTCTCCACCGCCGGGCGCGCCATCAGGCAGTCGGGGTCGTTGGTCCACAGCCGGCCGTGCTGCCACTGGCGGGCGGCGCCGGTGAACTCGGCCGGGTCCTGGCCGGGCTGGCTGTAGTCGTCGGCCTCGGGGCGGCGGTGCGGGGCCGTGTCGGGGCTGACCCGCATCGCGTCGAAGAGACCGACGGAGGGCAGGATCGGCGCGCCGCAGCCCAGGAGGTACGCGTCCGGGCCGATCGCCGCACGGATCAGCTCGACGCCCGAGCGGTAGGCCGTCAGCGCGTCCACCGAGTCGTCGTGCCGTACGCCGTCCAGCGCGCCCGCGTACAGGAAGTCGACCTTGAAGTAGTCGTAGCCCTCGGTGCGCAGTGTCCGGAAGACCTCCGTCAGATACGCCGCCGCGTCGGGGTGGGTGGTGTCGAGGACCCGCAGGTCGTGGTCCCAGTTGTGGCCGGCGTGCGCGAAGCCGCCGTCGGTGGAGCGGACCAGCCAGTCGGGGTGCCCGGCGGCGAGTTCGCTGCTCGGGTCGACCAGGAAGGGCGCGGTCCAGATGCCCGCGCGGCGGCCCCGGGCGCGGATGGCGTCGGCGATGCCGGAACGGGAGCGGAAGCGGCCCGAGAGGGTGAGCCAGTCACCCAGGGCGCTCTGGTAGCCGTCGTCGATCTGGACGACGTCGACGGGCAGGTCGAGGGTGTCCATCGCGCGGAGGTTCTCGTGGACGTCGTCCTCGGTAACGGCGGTGAAGTACTCGTACCAGGAGCACCAGACGGTCGGTGCGGGGCGGGGGGCCGCGAGGCCGAGAGCGGCGGCCCAGTCGGACAGGAGCGACTGGACGTCCGTGCCCGTGTACTCGTTCACCGGGCCGTCGGCGCTGATCTGCGCCACGGACCCGACCCTGGTGAGGCGGATGGACGGCACCTCCCGCACCGGGTCCGGCGCCGCCCACAGGCGTACCGGTGAGCCGTCACCGGGATCGAGAGCCAGCAGCCCCTCCCCCTGGAAGGCTCCCTCGGGGACGGTGACGCCCGGGCGGTAGCAGACCGTCGCCCAGTTGTCGTTGGTCGGGCGGTACGGGGCGGCGTCGAGGGCGTAGGCGCCGCTGGGGCTCCAGGACTGCCAGCCCTCCTCGTGGACGCGGGCACGACGCGGGTCCACGGGGACGGCGGCCACCGGGGTGAAGGGGTGGTGCACGGGGATCTCTTTCACGGGGAAGGGCGCGCGGGAAGGGGCTCGCGGGGAGGGGCTCGGGAGGGCCCGTCAGCCCTTGTTGGCGCCGAGGGTGAGTCCGCTGACGAACTGGCGCTGGAGCGCGAAGTAGACGATCAGGGTGGGGATCGCGGTGAGCAGGGCGCCGGCGGCGACGAGGTTGGGGTCGGTGAAGTACTGGCCGGAGAGGTTGTTCAGGGCCGAGGTGATCGGCATGTTCTCGCCGGTGGAGATCAGCACGATCGCCCAGAAGAAGTCGTTGTAGATCCAGATGGAGAGCAGGGTGGCCAGGGCGGCCATCGCCGGCTTGCACAGCGGCAGCACGATCTGCCAGTACAGCCGCCAGACGGACGCGCCGTCCACGAGGGCGGCCTCGGTCAGTTCGTGCGGCAGGGAGCGCATGTAGTTGCTCAGCACGAAGGCGCAGAACCCGGACTGGAACGCGACGTGGATGAGGACCAGGCCGAGCGCGGAGTCGTAGAGCTTGCCGCTGACGGTGATCCCCGGCAGGTCGACCAGCAGGTAGAGCCGGTACAGGGGGGTGATGATGACCTGCTGGGGGAGCAGGTTGCCGGCCGTGAAGACCAGGAGGAGGGACAGGTTGACGCGGAAGTCGAAGCGGCTGACGTAGAACGCCACCATGGAGGCGAGCAGCAGCGTCAGCAGCACCGCCGGGACCGCGATGATCAGCGTGTTCCCGAAGTAGTGGAGCATGTCGGACTGCTCGAACGCGTTGGTGAAGTTGTCCAGGCTGAGCTTGTCGGGCCAGGAGACGTAGCCCTTGTTGCTGGTCTCGGCGTAGGGCCGCAGGGCCGCGTACACCGCCCACAGCAGGGGGGCGAGCCAGACGAGCGAGGTGACGACGAGGAAGGTGTGCAGCAGGATCCGGGCGGGGCGGAGCGGTGTGCGCTGCGGCTGGAACGCGTCGGTGGTGGCCTGGCTCATGCGCGGCGCTCCTTGCGGAAGGTCGCGATCAGGTACGGGATGATCACGGCGAGCGAGATCACCAGCAGGACGACGGCGATCGCGGAGCCGTATCCGATCCGGCTGGACTCGCCGATGATGTTGTTGGTGACCAGGATCGAGAGCAGCTCGGTGCCCTGGGCGCCCTTGTTGAAGACGAAGACCAGGTCGAAGGCGCGCAGCGCCTCGATGATGGTGACGACCAGGACGACGGTGTTGGTGGGGCGCAGGGTGGGGAAGATGACGTTCTTGAACGTCTGCCACTCGCTCGCGCCGTCCAGCGCCGAGGCTTCGCGCAGGGAGGGGTCGACGCCCTTGAGGCCGGCCAGGTAGAGGATCATCATGTAGCCGGCGTGCCGCCAGGAGGCGGCTACCAGGACGGCCCACAGGTTGAGGTGGGGGTCGCCGATCCAGTCGATGTAGTGGCCGGGCCTGTTGGCGCCGATGAGGCTGTTGATCAGGCCGGTGTCGGGGTTGTAGACGAGTTGCCAGACGAAGCCGGTGACCGCCAGCGAGACGACGACGGGCAGGAAGAACGCGGTCTGGTAGACGCGGCTGAAGCGGATCTTCTTGTCCAGCTGGACGGCCAGGAACAGGCCGAACGGGGTCGGGATCAGGATGAGCACGACGAACCAGATGATGTTGTGCTCGACGGCGGGCCAGAACTGCGGGTTGTCGGTGAACAGCTGCCGGAAGTTGTCCAGGCCGACCCATTTGATGGAGCCGAAGCCGATGCCGTCCCAGGTGGTGAAGGCCAGGGCGATCGAGGCGAGGGCGGTGAGCCAGACCAGGGCCACGTGCAGGACCGTGGGTACGCCCGCCATGAAGGCGAGCGTGATCCGGTCACGGCGGGTCAGCAGGCGCCGGTGGCCCCGCGGGACCCGCTTCTCGGGGGATGCGGTGCCCGCAGGCGGCACGGCGGCCGCCTGCGGGTTCTTCGTCGTGTCGGTGCTCATGATGCTGAAGGACCCTCACCTCAGGCGGACGCGAAGATCGTCTTCTTCTGGCGTTCGATCGAGGACAGCAGGCTGTCGATGCCCTTGGGGTTCTGCAGGAACTTCTGCAGAGCGGGCTGCATCACCGTGGAGGTGAAGTCGGGGCGGCTGTCGCGGTCCATGAACTGGGTGAGGCTCTTGGCGGCGCCGATCATCTCGAACGCCTTCTTCTGCAGCGCCGAGTAGGCGGAGGTGTCGGCCTTGGCGGAGGCGGCCACCACGCTGGGGTCGCCCTTGAGGTAGAGCTCCTCGGCCGCCGGGGTGCCCAGGTACTCCAGCAGCTTGACGACGCCGTCGTGGTTCTTCGGCGCCTTGCTGACCATGAAACCGTCGGTGGGCGCCTCGACGGTGTCCTGCCCGTACGCGGAGTTGATCTCCGGGAAGGCGAAGAAGTCCAGGTCGTCCAGGTCGGCCTTGCTGGTGAACTGCTGCGCCACGAAGGAGCCCAGCAGATACATGCCGGCCTTCTTCGCCACCAGGGTCTGGGCCGCGTCCTGCCAGGTGCGGCCCATGAAGCCGTCCTGGTGGTAGGGCAGCAGCTCGGCCCAGTGGTCGAAGGCGGCCTTGACCTTCGCATCCGTCCACGAGGCCCTGCCCGCCATCAGCTCGACATGGAAGTCGTAGCCGTTGAGGCGGAAGTTGATCTGGTCGAAGGTGCCCATCGCCGGCCAGGCGTCCTTGTCACCGAAGGCGATCGGGACCAGGCCGTCCTTCTTCATCCGCTTGCACAGCGCGACCAGCTCGTCCCAGGTGGTGGGGACGCTGTAGCCGTGCTGCTGGAAGACACTCTTGCGGTAGAAGACCGCCCACGGGTACGTGGTCAGCGGCACGAAGTAGTACTTGCCGTCCGCGCCCTTGCTGAGCTTCTTCATCGCGTCGGGGAAGTTGTCCCCGATCTTCGCCCACACGTCGTCGATCGGCGAGGCGAGCTTCTTGGCCGCGAAGAACTGCATGCGGTAGCCGGCGAACCAGTTGAACACGTCGTCCGGAGTCCCCTGGAGGTAGGAGTTGATCTGCTCCTGGAACGTGTTGTGGTCCTTGGTGTTCACATCCACCGCGACCCCGGACTGCTTCTTGAACGCCGCGTAGACCTCGGCGAACGCCTTCTTCGGCACCGCGTCGGACGCGTTGGAACCGAGCGAGACGGTCTTCGGGTCGGACGCGGTACCACTGCCGCCGCACGCGGACAGCAGGGGTATGCCGGCGCCGAGCGCGGCCGCGCCGCCTATGCCGCGCAGGAGGGTGCGACGGCTCGGGGAGGGGAGGGCGAGGCGGCCGGAAGGAGAGAGGTGGTGCATGAACGGCTCCTGACGCGGGGTTCGGCCATCAGGTGTGGCTGAAAACCTGGTCTTAATCGACCAGAAACCAACTTGACCGAACACTGGGTGGCGCAATAACAGCCGTATGTCCGGTCATGCGTCAAGAGCCGCTGCCTTCATTTGTCGAAACGTAATCGACACACCTTGATCACCATCTCTCCACGCCCTTGATCACTTGAAGGTCGCGAAGGCCTTCGAGAAGGCGGAATCGGCCTGCGGGATCGAGCTGCACGTGGCGTCCGCGACGTTCTTGGCGCCGCCCGCGCACTGCTTGTCCCGGGTGGCCGACCACATCGACAGCCAGCCGAGCCCCTTCGACTTCGCGAAGGCGACGAGCTGGGTGGCGTCCTCGACCTTGAGGACCTCGGACGCGACGTCGTTCACGCCGATCATCGGAGTGACCGCGACCGTCTTCCAGGCGGCGCTGTCGCTCAGCCCGAACACACTCTTGACCTGGGCCTGAGTAGCGGTGGCTGCCTGCTCGGCGTACGTACCCATGTCACCGCTGTAAGCCGGACCGTAGTCCATGGCCATGACGTTGACTGTGGCCACCTTCACACCGTTCGCCTTGGCGTTGGAGAGCAAAGTCACGCCGTCCTGGGTCAGCCCCTCGGGCATCACGGGCAGCGTGAAGGAGACATCGAGATCCGGGTGCTGCCGCTGGAGCTCGGCGATCGCCCGGGCGCGTCGGGTGTTGGCCGCGGAGTCGGGCAGCGCGCCGCCCTCGATGTCGAAGTCGACCTTGGTGAGCTTGAACTGGTCCACGGCCTTCCCGTACGCCGCGGCCAGCGCGTCCGCCGAGGAGCACGTGGTCGCCAGCTCGGAGCCGGAGGCACCGCCGAAGGAGACCCGGACGTCGCCGCCCTTGGCCCGCAGGGCCCCGATCTGTGAGGCCACGCCGTCGCTCGCCAGGTCGGTCACGCCACCCCACTTGGGCGTGCAGCCGCCGCCGTCGGTGACGAACGCGAGGTTGTAGTCCTTCACACCGGTCGCGTCGACGCTCGCGAGGAGGTCGAAGGCGGGGTAGAGCGAGGTGTCGACGTAGGGGGCGAACCCGGCGGAGCCGGTGGTACCGGTACCGGTGCTCGCGCTGGTGCTCGGGGCGGGAGAGCCGGGGGACGAAGGGGAGGAGGCGGAGGGGGTGGCGGTCGGGCTCGGGGCCGCGGTGGGACTCGCGGATCGGGTCGGCCGTCCACTCGGCTCGGGTGTCGCGTTGTCGTCGGTGGAACACTTGGCCCCGTCGACGAGGCAACCGGCGGGGTCGGCCTGGCCGTTGACGACGAAGCCGACGGTGACGGACTCCCCGGCGGCGAGCCCGTCGGTGTCCCACTTGGGCGGCGAGACGGTGACGTGCTGCCCGCTGACGGCGGACTCCCCGTTCCACAGGGAGCTCAGCTTCGCCCCGGCCGGCAGGTCGAACTCCAGCTTCCAGGCCGCCTTCGCCCGACCGCTGTCGTTCGTCACGACGTACTGCGCGGTGTACCCCGTCGACCAGTCGCTGGTCCTGGTGTAGGCCGCCCCGACCCCGGCCGCCTGCGCGGTGCCGCCGAGGAGCACGGCGCCGCCGCCCACCACCGCTGCGGCGACCGCGCCGCCGATCATCTTGTTCCTGCCGCTGACCCTGCGCCGATGCGTGCTCATCACATGCCTGCCTTCACTGCTCACGGGGGTTCCCGGGGGTGGGGTGAGGCAGCACGCTAGCGATCCCGAAACGGGCAAAACGTCTGACAGGGACGGCGGTCCGGGATCTTAGGGAGTGCTTAAGGAACACATCGGGGGCGGTTAAAGGTCGAGACCGATCCGGGCCGGCGATCCGGCCCTCAGGAGCGGCCGGCGACCGCCCGTCGCCGCCTGCGCACAGCCCCCCGGTGGCCCTTGCGCACCGGCTCCCGGCCGTTCAGCTGGATCCAGACGCGTACCTCGGTCCCGCCCAGTACCGAGGAGCCGATGCGGACGTCACCGCCCGTCGACTCGGCGAGCCGGCGGACGATGTCCAGACCGAGGCCGGTCGAGCCCGCGGTGCCCGAGCCGCGACCGCGGGCCATCGCCGCCTCGGGGTCGTGGATGCCCGGGCCCGCGTCCGAGACGAGGACGATCACCGCGTCCTCGCCGTTGTGGACGTCGACCGCGAAGGCCGTGCCCTCCGGGGTGTGCCGGAAGACGTTGCCGAGCAGGGCGTCCAGAGCGGCGGCGAGGTCGGTGCGGGCCACGGGTATGCGGACCGGGCGGTCGACGCCGGCCGTGCGCACCTTGCGGCCCTCGTCCTCCGCGAGCGCCGACCAGAACGCCATCCGCTCCCGGACCACCTCCGCCGCGTCACAGCCCGCGCCCGGACCTGGCGCCGCCGTCTGCGGCTTGGCCTCCCGCGCCGTCCGGATGATCGTGTCCACCTCGCGCTCCAGCTGAGCGACGGCCGTTCTCGTCTGCTCGGCGGCCGGCGAGTCGCCCAGCGAGGCGGCGTTGAGACGCAGCACGGTCAGCGGGGTGCGCAGCCGGTGGGACAGATCCGCCGCCAACTCGCGCTCATTTGCCAGCAGTTGGACGACCTGATCGGCCATCGAGTTGAACGCCACCGCCGCGAGACGCAGTTCGCTCGGACCCTCCTCGGGCACTCTCGCCCCGAGTTGCCCCTCCCCCAGTTCGTGCGCCCCCTCGACCAGCCGCTTCGCCGGCTGCACCATCCGTACGCCCAGCCGGTCGGCGACGGCGACCGAGCCGACGACCAGCGCGGCCCCGACCGCCGCGAGCACCGCCCAGGCCGTGCCGACGCCGTTGCTCACCTCGGACTCGGGGACGTACACCTCGACCACCACGGTCCCCAGACTCAGCGCGACCGGCTGGAGCAGCGCGGAACCCCCGGGGACCTCTGCGGTGGAGGCGCGGCCCAGTTTCCGTACGGCCGCGATGTCCGTGTCCGCCGCGCGCTGCCGGCCGAGGTCGACGGCGGCCCGGCCCTCGCTCGCCGGGAGGTGCACCGCCATTCCGTCGTCGGAGCCCGCCGAGGCGACGACCCGCTCCAGCTGGTCGCGGTCGGTCGTGATGGACAGCGCCGGGACCACGACCGCGGCCTCCCGCTCGGCGTTGGAGAACGCGCGGTCGCGGGCCATCTCCTTGATGACGAGGCCGAGCGGCACCGCGAAGGCGATCACGACCATCGTGGTGACCGCCAGACAGACCTTGACCAGTGCCCATCTCATCGCAGCGGCCCCGTCCCCCCGGAGTCCGGGACAGGGGGCTCCAGCTTCACGCCGACGCCCCGCAGGGTGTGCAGATAGCGCGGCCGCGCCGCCGTCTCGCCCAGCTTGCGGCGCAGCCAGGACAGATGGACGTCGATGGTCTGGTCGTCGCCGTAGGACTGCTGCCACACCTCGGCCAGCAGTTCCCGGCGCGGGACCACGACCCCCGGCCGGCCGGCGAGGAAGGCCAGCAGGTCGAACTCACGGCGTGTGAGGTCGAGCCGTACGCCGTCCAGCTCGGCCTGCCGGCGCAGCGGGTCGACGGTCAGACCGCCGACGCGGATGACGCTGGAGGGCGGGGGTTCCGCGGCGCCGGACCGGGCCCGCCGCAGCACGGCGGCCATCCGGGCAGACAGGTGCTCCACCGAGAACGGTTTGGTCAGATAGTCGTCCGCGCCCGCGTTCAGCAGCCGGACGATCTCCGCCTCGTCGTCGCGCGCGGTGGCGATGATGACCGGGACGTCCGTGATGCCGCGCAGCATCTTCAGGGCCTCGGAGCCGTCCAGATCGGGCAGGCCCAGGTCGAGGATGACCACGTCGAAGCGGAAATGGGCGACCTCGCGCAGCGCCTCCAGCGCCGTACCGACGCTGCGCACGAGGTGCGAGGCGTCGGTCAGCTGCCGGATGAGCGCCGAGCGTACGAACTGGTCGTCCTCGACCACGAGCACACTTGCCATGCGCCGCAACCTACGCCATGCGGACGGGGGTCATTCGGGCCTGTGGACAACTCGGCTCCTGTGGACGACCGGTGAGCCGGCGGTGCGGGCCGAGGGGACATCCGTACGACACGGATGAGGCGGGTGGGGCAAGATGGCCGCGATGCGCAGAGGACTCGTACACGTACTGGCCTGGTCGCTCGCCACGGGCGCGGCGGTCTCGCTGTCGTGGTGGGGTGTGCACACGGTGATGACGGGCACGGCCTACGATCCTCCGCGCGCCCTGCCGCTCAGCGCGGCCGAGGCGACCACGCAGGTGTCGAAGCCGCCGGCCTCGCCGACGGGCCGGCCGTCGGCGGCGCACAGCCCGTCCCCGTCCCCGAGCCGGACCCCGGCGACACCGGCCCCCTCGCGGACGGTGGCCGCGAGCCCCTCCCCGTCCCCCACGTCCACCACCTCCGGGCAGGTCAAGAGCTACGACACCGACGGCGGGCGGGTCGTCTTCGACCTGGGCGAGGCCTCCGCGACGCTCGTCTCGGCCACCCCGGGGCCGGGCTGGTCGATGCAGGTGTGGAAGACGCAGTCGTGGATCCGGGTGGAGTTCGGCTCCGGCGCGGACCGGGTGTCGGTCTTCTGCACCTGGCACGACGGACCGCCCCGGGTGGAGGTGGGGACCTACTAGGCCCCGCCCGACGGCCGGCATCCGGCCTGGAGGTCAAGTGCGCGGCCGCCGCCTTCATCGGCGTGTTCACCACCCTCGTACGGCACTGGGTGGAGGGCGACGGGAAGGAGGACCCGGCGGCGCCGTACGAGCGTCATCCGCCGTTGCTGTCGCGGGGGTTGCCCTTCTGAGCCGGGACCTGACTCAGCGGAACACCGAAGGCGGGGGTGCCGGTGAGGCCACCGCCGACGCGTCCACCACCGCTGCCGCGCCGCCGGTAAAGTCGGTGAGCGCCCGGCCGTGCTCGACCCGGCCGGGGTGCGGATCGGAGGCGGCCCGGCGGGTCAGCTCGGCGGCCGGCAACGGCAGATCGCAGGCAACGAGCACCGCGTTGCCGAACCGCTTGCCGCGCAGCACGGCCGGATCCGCGACCAGCGCCAGTTCGGCGAACCGGGCGGCGGCGGTGGCGATCTGGCCGCGCAGATGCGCGAGCGGCGGGCCGTCGGCGAGGTTGGCGGCGTAGACCCCGCCGGGCCTCAGGGCCCTGCGGACCTCGTCGAGGAACTCGGTCGAGGTGAGGTGGGCCGGGGTCCGGGCGCCACTGAACACATCGGCCAGGACGAGATCGGCCCAGCCGTCGGGCACCTTGGCGAGACCTTCGCGCGCGTCGAGGGACCTGACCCTGATCCGCGCCCCCGGGTCCAACGGCAGTTCCCGGCGCACCAGTCGGACCAGGGCCGCGTCCCGTTCGACGACCTGCTGGGTGGAGCGGGGGCGGGTGGCGGCGACGTACCGGGCGAGGGTGAACGCGCCGCCGCCGAGGTGCACGGCGTGCAGGGGCTTGCCGGGCGGGGCGATGAGGTCGATGACATGGCCGAGGCGCCGCTGGTACTCGAAGGAGAGATACGCGGGGTCGTCGAGGTCGACGTGCGACTGGGGCGCTCCGTCGATGAGCAGCGTCCAGGCCCGCGCCCGGTCCCGGTCGGGTACGAGCTGGGCGAGCCCGCCGTCGACGGTCTCGACGACGGCGGCATCGGCGTCCCGCTCGCGCCGGGTGTTCCTGGACTTTGCCATGACAGCATTTTCGCAGGCTGCGCGGGCTCCCCGCGCGCCCGGCCGAAAGCGCCCCGGACAGCGCGCACGGGCAGCACGCACGGAGGTCGAGGAGGTCACGGACACACGCGCGTGCAGTCGGGCCGTACAGCGCGCGCGATCGAGCGCTTCGGCGCGTGAGGTCAGGGCGCTTCGGCGCGTGAGCTTGGGGCGGCGCTTCGGCGCGCGCGGTCAGGGCGCTTCGGCGCATGAGGTCAGGGCCTTCGGCGCGCGTGGGTCGGGAACGCGCGCGTCACGCC
The DNA here is from genome assembly GCF_042737375.1 of Streptomyces sp. NPDC060000. NCBI lineage: Bacteria > Bacillati > Actinomycetota > Actinomycetes > Kitasatosporales > Streptomycetaceae > Streptomyces > Streptomyces sp. NPDC060000. The sequence goes on along the minus strand of NZ_JBHWUU010000090.1, from coordinate 9,549 downwards.
GGTCACGCCGGAGGCGCCCTCAGCGGCAGCTGTCCGCCGCCTCGATCAACCGGGCCGCCTCGCCCAACGCACGCCGCAGCACCGCCGGATCGGTCGCGAGGTCGGCCTCGCCGGGGGGCACCAGCCAGTCCGAGCCCCGGGCCGGCGGCTCGGGGGCGAGTCGCAGCCCCCGGCCGTCGGTCACCGTGCAGGTACTGCCCGGCACGTCCCAGGCCGCCGCCGTCCCGGCCGGCACCACGAAGCCGAGGGTGTCGTCGCCGTCGTCGTGCAGGACGGGCCCCACCCCGTCCCCCGCCGGCCCCCTCCGCAGGATGTCGACCGCCTCCAGTCCTTGACGGGTCGGCACCGTCACCAGGTCGCACGCCACCGCCGACGGCATAGAAGGATCGTTGTTGCTCTGGCTGGTCTCCATCCCGGCCTCCACCGCGCAGCCCGCCTGTAGTCCACAGGGTTGAACGCCTCAGGACGTCAAGGGCTACGGCGGAAGTCCGCCGCAAAGGATGGCAGTTCATGGCAGATCGCGGATGAGATATCCGATTTGTGGCCAAACACCGCATGGCGGCCCGACCACAGCAGGTACGTTCTTGCCCGCCGGGAACAAGGGTGCCACACGGACAACTCATCCCTGTTCCGGCATGGTTCGACGGTTCGCACGAGAGGACCCGGCCATGGCGTCGTCAACGGTGACCCCACCTCGGCCCGACCGGCCGGCACGGCCCAACCTCGCTTTCCGCCACCTGCGCGGACATCGCTCGCCGGCCGAGTTCGCCGCGCTCGTGCGGCGGGCCGCGCGCGAGATCGGCGAGCGGGTGAGCTGCGACGCGCGCTACATCGGGCGCGTCGAGGCGGGAGAGATCCGCTGCCCCAACTACGCGTACGAGCGGGTGTTCCTGCACATGTTCCCCGGCCGCACGCTCACCGATCTGGGGTTCGCGTCCCGAGCGTCCGTACGCGGCCGGGGGCCGCGTCCCGCCGAGGACACGCCCTGTGTACACACCACGAGACCGGAGCGCACCACCAGTGACGAGCGGGGCACGAATGAGACGGGTGGGGCGCATGAGCCGTATGACACGCAGGACCCGTACGACACGCACCACGACCACGACCACGAGGAGAGCGACGTGCTGCGTCGCGCATTCATGACCGGCGGAGGTGCCACCATGGCCGCCGCCACCCTGGGCCCCCGCGGGCTCGCCCACGACGCGTCGGTGAAGCGCCCTGTGCGCCGCGCGGGAACGAGCGAGGCCGGTGCCCTCGAAGAAGCGGTCCGCAGAATCCGGCTGCTGGACGACCGGCACGGGGCCGACGGCCTCTACCGGCGCGCGGCCGCTCCGCTGCGCGCCGCCTTCGCGCTGCTGGACGCCGGGACGACCCGGCAGACGACCGCCGACCGGCTCCACTCGGGCGCCGGCGAGCTCGCCATCTCGGTGGGCTGGCTGGCACATGACTCGGGCCGGTTCGACGACGCCCGCTCGCACTACGCGGAGGCCCTGGCGACCGCCCGGATGACCGGGGACGAGGCGCTGGAGGCGCACGCCTTCTGCAACACGGCGTTCCTCGCGCGGGACGCGGGCAGACCCCGCGAGGCCGTCCGCGCCGCCCAGGCCGCCCAGCGCGTCGCCCGCCCCCTGGGCTCGCCCCGTCTGCTGTCGCTGCTGGCGCTGCGCGAGGCGGGCGGCTGGGCGGGGCTCGCCGACCGCACGGGCTGCGAGCAGGCCCTCGTCCGCGCGCAGGCCCTCTACGACCGGGGCCCCTGCGACAACGACCCCGAGTGGATGACCTTCTACGGCGAGGCCGAACTGGAGGGCCTCGAGGCGCAGTGCTGGTCGACGCTGGGCGACTGGCCGCGCGCGGCCCGGCACGCGGGGCGGGCGGCGGACCTCCAGGACCCGCACTTCACCCGGAACATCGCGCTGTACACGGCCCAGCTGGCGGACGACCTCGCGCGCGGGGGCCGTCCCGACGAGGCGGCGGTGGCCGGGATGCGGGTGCTGGATCTGCTGGACCAGGTCCAGTCGTCCAGGATCCAGACGATGCTGGCGGGCACGGCCAGAGTGCTGCTGCCGCACCGGCGGGCGGGTGGCGTGTCCACCTTCCTGGAACGGCACGCCTCGACACCGCGGACGGTGTGAGACACGGTCCCCGAGACCGCCCGCGGTCGCCGGGCGGGTTCGCGGCTACCCGAGGTGTCCGAGGTCGTTCCAGCTCTCGATCGCCGGTTCGCCGTAGGCCCAGCCCAGGAGCGACAGGGACGTCGGGTTCAGACGTATCCGGGCCGCGAAGTCCAGTGGCAGACCCAGCCAGCGTGCCCCGATGGAGCGAAGGATGTGCCCGTGCGCGAAGACCAGCACGTCCCGGTCGGCCGAGCGGGCCCAGGCGACGGCCTCGTCCGCGCGGGCGGTCACCTCGGCGAGGGTCTCGCCCTCGGGGACGCCGTCGCGCCAGATCAGCCAGCCGGGCCGGGCGGCGTGGATCTCGGCGGGGGTCATGCCCTCGTAGGCGCCGTAGTGCCACTCCATGAGGGTGTCCCAGGCGGTGGCCCGCTCGCCGAAGCCGGCGAGTTCGCACGTCTCACGCGCGCGTGCCAGCGGGCTGGTACGGATCTCCGCGTCCGCGAGACCGCCGAACGGCGCCCGGTGCAGCCGCTCGCCCAGCAGCCTGGCGCCCCTGCGGCCCTCCTCCAGGAGGGGCACGTCGGTCCTGCCGGTGTGCTTGCCGGACAGCGACCACTCCGTCTGTCCGTGCCGGGCCAGCAGGATGCGCGGTGCCATGGGGGACCTTTCCGGGGAAACCCTGGGACGGAGCAGGGAGGAAATCGGGGGCGGATCCCCTCCATCATCGCTCACCCTGAACAGGGGCAACCCGGCGGGCGATCTCAGCGTCTTTGAGATCCGGGGCGCCCATAAAGGGCGCACGCACACGCCGTAAAGTGGCCCGTCCCGCGCCACCGGCGCAGCAGCGACGACACAGCGACACGAAGGGGGAGGCGATCGGATGCCGCAGACCGAGACACCAGGCACCGAGGCGGCCCCGCGTACGCGGCTGCGCTGGTGGACCGAGCTGCCCCTGATCCTGCTGGTGTACGCCTGCTACTCCGCGGGCCGGCTGCTCGCGCGGGGCGATGTGACCACCGCCGTCGACCACGGCCTGGCGATCCTGCGCGTCGAGGAGTTCCTGCACATCAACGCCGAGCACCCGCTGAACCGGCTGTTCAGGACCCAGGCGTGGATAGGTGTGCCGGCCGACTTCTGGTACGCGTCGCTGCACTACGTGGTGACGCCCGTGATCCTGGTCTGGCTGTTCAGGTCACGGGCCGTGCGCTACCGGGCGGCCCGCACCTGGCTGATGACGTCCACGTTCATGGGCCTCATCGGCTTCACGCTGCTGCCCACCTGCCCGCCCCGGCTGCTGTCGGCGGGCCACGGCTTCGTGGACACCATGGCCCAGTACAGCTCGTACGGCTGGTGGGGCGGCGAGGCGAGCGCCCCGCGCGGCATGGGCGGCATGACCAACCAGTACGCGGCCATGCCCAGCCTGCACGTCGGCTGGGCCCTGTGGTGCGGCCTGATGCTGTGGCGCCACGCCGGCACCCGCACGGCGAAGACGGCGGGTGTCCTCTACCCGCTGGTGACGACACTCGTGGTGATGGGCACCGCCAACCACTACTTCCTCGACGCGGTCGCGGGCGCGGCCGTGATGGGTGTCGGGCTGCTGCTGACGCCGTTGGTGATGCGCGGTGCGGACCGCGCCCGGGTGTATTTCGCGGCCCGTGTCCCGCTGGTCGCGGCGGCCTCGCCGAGCACATCGGCCCCGATTGTCAGTGGCGGATGCCAGACTTCGACGGGTGAGCGAATTCCACGGCAGCGCGAGTCACGGTTCGGCCCCGGAGCCGAGCCGGGTGCCACCCCCTCGGACGCGGACGCGGGGGACGGCGCTCCGGCAGCGGCTCGCTGAGCTGCGCGGCCCCGACGTACCGGCCAAGGCGCTGGACGCCCGCGCCCTCGCGGCGCTGGCCGCGAACCCGGGCTGCGAGCGGCGCGCGATCCTCGACGGCGCCGGGGTGGACAAGGCGACGCTGGCGGACGCGCTGGGCTCGCCCTCGGCCTTCGGGCAGTCCCAGTTCGCCCTCACCCGCGGCAACGCGTTCGAGGCGAAGGTGAAGCGGGACGGCGGCGCGGAACTGCTGCGGCTGGTGCACGAGCGGCTGGACCCCGGCGCGGCACCGCCCTCCCGCGCGGCTGTGCCGGACCTCTCCGCGATCGGCCCCGAGGGCCGCACCGCGCGCACCGCGCTGGCGCTGCGCGAGGCCACCGCGGCGGCCGGCACCTGGACGCTCCTGGACCATCCGATGATCGCCCTCGACGTCGCGGGCTCCCCCGCCTTCCTCGAGCCGGACGCGGTCGTGGTGCACCCGGACGGCAGCTGGACGGTCGTGGAGATCAAGTCCTTCCCGATGCTGGACGGTTCGGCGGACCCGGCGAAGGTCGGCGCGGCCGCCCGCCAGTCCGCCGTGTACGTGCTCGCCCTCGAGGAGGTCGCCGCCCGCCTCGACCCGGCCCCGTCCGTGCGCCACCGCGTCCTCCTGGTCTGCCCCAAGGACTTCTCCAACCTGCCCACCGCCTCCGCCGTGGACGTGCGCAAACAGCGCGCGGTCACCCGGCGCCAACTGGCCCGCCTCACCCGCATCCAGGACATCGCCGACGCCCTCCCCGACGGCACCTGCTTCTCCCCCGAGCTGCCCGCCGAGCAGCTCACGGCGGCCGTCGAGGCGGTTCCCGCGGTGTACGCGCCCGAGTGCCTGGCCGCCTGTGAGCTGGCCTTCCACTGCCGCGACCGCTCCCGCGCGGCCGGCGCGGTCACCTCTCTCGGCCGTTCCGTGCGGGCCGAACTGGGCGGGCTGACGACCGTCGAGGACGTCCTGGCGGCGGCGCGCGGCGAGACCGGGGACCCACGGGATCCGGCGGTGGCCGCCCTGCGCCGGGCCGCACAGCTCCGCGCCGAGGCCCTGGGGACGATGTGTCACTGATCACCACCCTCGCCCGCCTCGAGGCCGTCACCACCGGCCGCGCCCAGCCCACCGCCACCGTCCGGCACCGGCACCTGTCCGAGCGGCCGCTGGTCTTCGTGCCGCTGACCACCGCCGGTGAGGCCGGCGCCCCCCTGGGCGCGCTGGTGGGCACCGACCGGGACGCGCCGCGCCTGCTCGTCGTACCGCAGCCCCGCGACCGCGACCTGAGGTTCGCGTTCCTCGCCGAACTGGCCGACGTCGTCCTGCCGTACCTCGACTCCTACGCCGACGTCGTCGAGGCCGCCGAACGCAACGAGACCGACCCGGAGACCGGCAAACGCGTCAAGGTCGAGGTCGAGCTGTGCGCCGACGCGCCCCAGCTGATCGTGCCGAGCCGGGCGGGCGTCGACCTCGTGCGCCTGCTGGGCCGCACCATGCGCTTCCGGCGCACGGCGGAGCAGGACCCGGAGACGCCGCATCCCGCGCCCCCGCGCGTGCCGCTGCTCGGCCGGTGGCTGACCCACTTCGGGGAGCGCTCCCGGGTGCCCGGCTCCTCGCTGCTGACGGCGATGACGGAGCTCCTGGGCCTGCACTGGGCGACCGGGCAGTCCAGCCTGGAGGACCAGCACCTGGGGGCCCAGCTCGCCTGGATCGCCCCGCCGCCGGGCGAGCCGGGCGCGGCGGCGGCGCTGCGGGCGGAACTCGCGCGGGACGCCGACGGGCAGTTGTGGTGCCCGCCGGCCGGTCCGGCGACCGACCCGGCGTTCGACAACAAGCTGCTCGCCCCGGCCATCGAGCGCTACGACCGCGCGCGTACCGCGCTGGCCGCCGCCGAGGACGGCCTGCAGGCCGACGACCGGCTGGGCGCGCTCACCGCGGCCGAGCGGGAGATCCGCGAACTGGTGAAGAGCCGGACGCTGCCCACCTGGGAGAAGGTGTGGCAGGGCCTCGACCTGCTGCGGGAGCTGCCGGAGGGCGCGCACGTCGAGGAGCGGTGGACGCGCGACCGCTGGTCGTTCACCGGCCACCGCGACCGGGTCGTCGCCGGCGAGCCCCCGCAGCCGCGGCGGGACGACGCGGTCACCGCCGCCAACAAGCTCGCCACCCGGGAGCGCGAACAGGCCCGGCTGGAGGCGCAGCAGGCGCTCGACGACCCGCTGGTGATGGCGGGGCGGCGGCTGGCCGGGGAGGCGTTCGCGGGCGAGATCGTCGACGTGGTCATGGCGTACAGCGAGAGCAAGCGGCCCAGTCCGCGCCCGCTGGTCACCGTACGGACGGACGACCGGCCGCAGCTCGGGGAGCGGGCGAAGGTGTACCGGTCGCTGGGCGGGAAGCCGCAGGCGGCCGAGTTCGTGGAGCGGGCGGCGGAGGATCTTCTCGTGCTGCGGATCGTCGACAAGATGGGCCGCGGCAAGGAGCCCGAGGTGGGGTCCGTGCCCGAGAAGGGCGACCGGCTCTGCTTCACGCTCTTCGAGCACGAGCAGCGCGGCGGCGCGAAGCTGCCCGCCCCGGAGGACACGCCGTGGACGCACGGGGGACCGCCGGGCGAGCAGGTGCCCGAAGCCCCCGACTCCGTCACCCAGGAGGACGTTCTGTGACCACCGAGGCCGCCGTCGACCCCGGTACCGCCGCCACCCGCGCCACCGACGCGATCCTGCGCGACACGCTGCACGGCACCGCGCGCGGGGTGGTGGTCGACTCCCCGCCGGGCGCCGGCAAGTCCACGCTCGTCGTCCGCGCGGCGCTGGAACTCGCCGACGCGGGGCGGCCGCTGATGGTGGTCGCGCAGACCAACGCGCAGGTCGACGACCTGGTCGTACGGCTCGCCGTGAAGAATCCCGCGCTGCCGGTGGGCCGGCTGCACAGCAGCGACACCGACCCGTACGACAAGGTTCTCGATGAGCTGGCCAACGTCAGGAAGTCGGCGAAGGCATCGGACCTGGCGGGCCTGCCGGTGGTGATCTCCACCGCCGCCAAGTGGGCGCATGTGAAGGTCGACGAGCCGTGGCGGCACGCGATCGTGGACGAGGCGTACCAGATGCGGTCGGACGGGCTGCTGGCCGTGGCCGGGCTGTTCGAGCGGGCGCTCTTCGTCGGCGACCCGGGCCAGCTGGACCCGTTCTCGATCGTCGGCGGCGAGCAGTGGGCGGGACTGTCGTACGACCCGTCGGCCTCGGCGGTGAGTACCCTGCTCGCGCACAACCCCGAGCTGCCGCAGCACCGGCTGCCGGTGTCCTGGCGGCTCCCGGCGTCGGCGGCGCCCCTGGTGTCCGACGCGTTCTACCCGTACACCCCGTTCCGCAGCGGCACCGGGCACGGCGACCGGCGGCTGTCCTTCGCCGTCCCCTCGGACGGCTCCGGGACCGACCGGGTGATCGACGAGGCGGCGGAATCGGGCTGGGGCCTGCTGGAGCTGCCCGCCCGGCACACGCCCCGGACCGACCCGGAGGCGGTGCGGGCCGTCGCGACGGTCGTGAGGCGGCTGCTGGACCGGGGCGGCGCGGCCACCTCGGAGCTCTCCTCCGACCCGGCTCCGCTGACCGCCGACCGGGTGGCCGTCGGCACGGCCCACCGTGACCAGGCGGCGGCCGTGCGGGCGGCGCTGGCCGAGCTGGGTGTCCGGGAGGTGACCGTGGACACGGCGAACCGGCTCCAGGGCATGGAGTTCGACGTCACGGTGATCCTCCACCCGCTCTCCGGCCGCCCCGACGCCACCGCCTTCCACCTGGAGACGGGCCGCCTGTGCGTCCTCGCCTCCCGCCACCGGCACGCGTGCGTGGTGGTGTGCCGGGCGGGCGTGGGCGACCTCCTCGACGCCTACCCGTCGACGGAACCGGTCCAGCTGGGAACCCTCGTGAAGTTCCCGGACGGCTGGGAGGCCAACCACGCGGTACTGGCCCACCTGGCGGAACACCGGGTGCCCTGGAGACCCTGACCTCGCCCTTCCGGACACCGATTGGAAGCCTCGAACCGGTGGGAACATCGGGGGCCCCGGGAGGCTTGAGAGTGCGGGGCGGAGTGCCCCTTGCGCCATCGGGGGACAATGGAGGGTGGTCCACCGCACCGGCGCCGTGCCTTGCGGCGTCATCCGAACCGTACGAGGAGGAGAAGACATGGCGGAGCCCACGCCGCGTCGGAACGAACCGCGGCTACGCCCCGCGCCCCTGCTCTTCGAGCCCGCCGAGGCGGCCGGCGATCCGGAGCACTTCTTCGACCTGGAGTCGATAGACGATCCGGCCGCGTTGCTCACGCGGGCGACGGAGCTGACGCTCGCCTTCCGGGCGGCGGCCGACCGGGCGGTGGAGTTCCAGGCCATGGCGGCGGCGCAGCTCGCCGATCCGCGCCGCTTCGACCGGCTGACCCCGGCGGACATCGGCGAGCGGGCCGAGTGGACCGAGGACTACGCGAAGAAGATGGTCGAGTTCGGCCGTGATCTGCTGCGGGGCGACACGGAGGGGCGGGGGCACGCCGACCCCGTGTGAGCCCGGGAGCGCCCGGCAGAGCCTGGGGGAGCACCCGGCAGTGCCCGTGGAGCGCCCGGCAGGGCCTGGGGGAGGACCCCGGCAGTGCCCGGGGAGGACCCGGCAGTGCCCGGGGAGCGCCCGGCAGTGCCCGGGGAGGACCCGGCAGTGCCCGGGGAGCGCCCGGCAGGCCCTGCACGCACCGGCACGACCGGGCGAGCCGGCCGCGCGCCGACCCCGACCACGCCGAATCCCGGCTGCTCGGCCCGTCCGGTCATCTGGCATATGCCGGGCGGGCAAGATACTCCTACCTCCCCTCTCCCGTCCCGGTTTCCCGCAACCCTGTGAATTCGGCCGTTCACCCCCGGTAGACCTGGCGGTATGAGCAGCGCATGCGACGACGAACCCATCGGTGTCACCCCGGACGGCGCCGTCTGGCTGGCCTCCGCCGGGACGTATCCGCGCAGCACGCTCACCCACTGGCGGGAGCGGCCGGACGCCCCGGTGGTGCTGCCCTGCGGCTCGGTGTTCGACATCGTCAGCGCGCCGGCGATGTTCGGGCGGCTGATGCTCGACCGGCTGTGGGGCGAGGGTCCGGGCTCCGGGCCGGTGGCCGCGTTCCGCGGGCGGACGCTGCTGTTCGCGGCGCCGGGCACGGCCCAGCGGCTGCCCTCGCTGCTGGAGTGGGAGGAGTGGAGTGCCGAAGGCCGCCGGGACGGCCGTACCGCGGCGGTGCCGCCGCTGCTGTGCCACGGCACGGGTGACGCGGTGACCGTGCCCGCGCTCACCCCCGCGCCGGACGGTGCCTCGACACGCTGGATGGTGGCTCCGGACACCCGTCACCCCTGGCTGCCGGGCCCCGAAATCCTGCTGTGGGCGGCCGTCCGGGCAGCCCGTTCGGCGGTGCGGATATCGATTTCTCCTCCCCAGGACCAGGATGCTAAGGTCTACGACGTCAGCAGGCGCCGCTAGCTCAGTTGGTTAGAGCAGCTGACTCTTAATCAGCGGGTCCGGGGTTCGAGTCCCTGGCGGCGCACGACATCGACGGCGGGGCTGGTTCGCGGAAAACGCGAACCAGCC
>NZ_JBHWUU010000089.1:0-39424 GCF_042737375.1 Streptomyces sp. NPDC060000 | reverse complement strand
GGCCCCCCGGTCTTCCATAGGCGCGGGGCTGTGCCGATGTGCGGCTCCGCCGCGTGGCGCGACCAGCCTCCACCGGGCCGGCAGCCGACAACTACCCCCACCCGCGGAGCGACTCCCGGCGGAGCGACTCCCCGCCGAGCGACTCCACGCGAAGCGACTCTCAGCGACCGAGCGCGGCCAGTTCCTTCGCCGCCTCCGTGAGGTCCTTCGCGGTGTCGATGGCCCGCCAGTAGGCCCCCTGCGGGAGCGGGAACCCGGCCAGCCGCCGCTCACGGGCGAGGTGCGGGAACGTCGTCCGCTCGTGGTCCCCCCGCTCGGGGAGCAGCCCGGCGAACGCGGGGGAGAAGACGTAGACGCCCGCGTTGATCTCGTACGTCGTGGGCGGCGCCTCGATGAAGTCCGTGATGTGGCCGAAGCCGTCCGTCTGCACCGCACCCCACGGGATGCGCGGACGCGCCAGCGCGAGGGTCGCTATGGCGTCGCGCTCGGTGTGGAAGTCGGCCATCTCGCGCAGCGAGAAGCGGGTCCAGATGTCGCCGTTGGTGGCGTACCAGGACCGGTCGGGGTGGGGCAGGTGGGCGGCCGCGTACTTCAGGCCGCCGCCCCTGCCCAGGGGCTCGGTCTCCACGACCGTGGTGACCTTGACGGGCAGGTCGGCCGACTTCAGCCAGTCCTGCAGGACCTCGGCGAGATGACCGCAGGAGACGACGACGTCGGTGACGCCCTCCTCGGCGAGCCAGCCGAGCTGATGGCCGATGATCGGCGTCCCCGTGCCGGGGATCTCGACCATCGGCTTGGGCCGGTCGTCGGTGTACGGACGCAGCCGGGACCCCTGGCCACCGGCCAGGATGACGGCTTGCGTGGGGCGGGACGCGGCGTGCGGATCGGTCATGCCCGCACTGTACGTGCCGCTTGATTCGGGGCGTGCGGCTCCCCCGACAGGAGGGGAACCGCACGCCCCGGTCCGGTACGGGCCAGGGCCCCGGTGGGTCAGCCCCGTGCCGCCAGGACGCCCGAGGCGAAGGCCGTGTCGCACACCGGGCGGGCGTACGACTGGGCGCGCGAGGGGCCGTAGATACGGACGGCGGCGCGGCCCAGGGCGCGGGCGATGGAGGAGCAGTGCCTCGCCAGCGACGGCTTGCCGTTCACGGCGGCCTGGAGGTGGGTCAGGGCGGCGCCCGGGTCCTTCTCCTGGAGCTCGGTCAGCAACTGGTCCCGCAGCACGTCCTGCGGGGCCTGGGCGGCCTTCTTGGAGGACTGGTGCGCGGCGGAGACGTCGGAGGCGGTGAGCACCGAATCCGAGGGGTTCCCCGACCAGTTGACCCGGGTGACCGCGAGGGTCCCGGAGAGCACCATGACGACGGGCAGGACGAGGGCGAGCGAGCGGCCGATCCGGCGGGCTGGGCCGCCCCGGCCGCGGCTCGTGCGCTGCGTGGTGGAGTGGTTCGCGGAGTGCTTCACGCGTGAGAGGGTAGCGTGCAGTAATGATTTGGCGACATTCAGTCACCCGGACGGGGGATGAAGACGTGCTCCCCTTTGGGTAAGGGGTTGACGGACTTCCGGGAAAACACCCGTCGTGCACCGGGTCGGCGAGTGGATGGCGAACACGGAAAAGGGCCCCGCAGCCTGCTGCGGGGCCCTTTTCGTCAACCGGGTGAGCGACGATCGGCAGGATCAGTCGGAGAGACGCGCGCCCGTCGACGTGGAGAACACGTGGGTCTCGCCCGCGCGCGGGACGACGTGCAGCGTGCTGCCCTTCTCCGGGACGTCACGGCCGCCGACGCGGACCACGAGGTCCTTCGACTCGGCGCCGACCTTCGCGGTGCCGTAGACGAAGGCATCGGAGCCGAGCTCCTCGACCACGTTCACGACGACCGCGAGACCCTGGTCGCCGTCGGGGCCGGCCACGTCGAAGTGCTCGGGGCGGACACCGACGGTGACCGTCTTGTCGGTGGCGGCGGCGAGCGCGTCACGCTGCACCGGCACCACCGAGTTGCCGAACTTCACGCCGCCGTCGGCGATCGGCACCTCGACGAGGTTCATCGCCGGGGAGCCGATGAAGCCGGCCACGAAGAGGTTCGCCGGCCGGTCGTACATGTTGCGCGGGGTGTCGACCTGCTGGAGCAGACCGTCCTTGAGGACCGCCACCCGGTCGCCCATGGTCAGGGCCTCGACCTGGTCGTGGGTGACGTAGACGGTGGTGATGCCGAGGCGGCGCTGGAGCGAGGCGATCTGCGTACGCGTCGACACACGGAGCTTGGCGTCCAGGTTGGACAGCGGCTCGTCCATGAGGAAGACCTGAGGCTCACGCACGATCGCGCGGCCCATCGCGACACGCTGGCGCTGACCACCCGAGAGGGCCTTCGGCTTGCGGTCCAGGTACTCGGTGAGGTCGAGGATCTTCGCGGCCTCCTCGACCTTCTGCCGGATCTCCGTCTTGTTGACGCCGGCGATCTTGAGCGCGAAGCCCATGTTGTCGGCGACCGACATGTGCGGGTAGAGCGCGTAGTTCTGGAACACCATGGCGATGTCCCGGTCCTTCGGCGGCAGGTGGGTGACGTCGCGGTCGCCGATGCGGATCGCACCGCCGTTGACGTCCTCGAGCCCCGCGAGCATCCGGAGCGAGGTGGACTTGCCGCAGCCGGACGGGCCGACCAGGACGAGGAACTCGCCGTCCGCGATATCGATCTCGAGCGCGTCGACGGCGGGCTTCGTGGAGCCCGGGTAAATCCGGGTCGCCTTGTCGAACGTAACAGTGGCCATGGTTCTGAGGCCCCCTTCTACCGGCAGGAACGTGCCGGACGATCCGTTGTAGGAAGGTGGTTGGTGTAGTCCACATGAGCGAACTGGGTCAGGACGGTACCTGGCGTTTCCCGGCCTGTCAGTACCTGGAGGCATGTGAACTTCACGGGAATTCTCCGGCGGGCCGGAGCCGCCCTTCGGTGGGAGCCGCGCGGACCGAGAAGTCCGTGGCTCGGGGAAACCGGGGCTGTGTACAGTGGAGCCGCCCTCGCGTGCGGCGTCGTGGCGCGCGGTGCCTCCTTAGCTCAGCTGGCCAGAGCAGCGCACTTGTAATGCGCAGGTCGTCGGTTCGAATCCGACAGGGGGCTCCACGAAAAGCCCAGGCAGACTCCGGTCTGACCTGGGCTTTCGCATGCCCCCGTCCGACGGTTGGCCGATACTGGGCCGGGTGAGACCGCTCAGGGGAGTTTCCGAGGTGGGGCGGGCGGTGTGGGCCTACGTCCGCAGGGCGCCCGGCACGTACGTGTGGCTGACGATCCTGTTCTTCACCACGGTCGCCCTGCATCACATGTCACCGGAGTTCGAGCAGGAGTTTCTGCGGCAGCGGTCCACCAACATCCATGAGCTGTCCCGGCATCCCGTGCGGGTGCTGGTGGCGAGCGCGATGTGGATCGACGGTGGGCACTGGCTGCCGTACGCGGTGCTGTACTCCGTCTTCCATGCCCAGGCCGAGCACCGGCTGGGGACCGCGCGGTGGCTGGCGGTGTGCGCGGCGGCGCATGTGCTGGCGACGCTGCTCAGCGAGGGGGCGCTGGCGAAGGCGATCCGGGACGGGCTCGCGCCGCAGTCGGCGGCCAACACCCTGGATGTCGGGGTGAGTTACGCGTTGTCGGGGGTGGTGGCGGTGCTGGTCTACCGGATCCGGCCGCCCTGGCGGTACGGGTATCTCGCGGGCGTTCTCGTCTTCTACGCCGTTCCGCTGGTGGCCGGGCCGACCTTCACCGACTTCGGCCACTTCGTCTCCGTCCTCATCGGACTGGGGTGCTATCCGCTGGTCAGAGGGCGCGGAAGAGTACGGAATCCGAAGGAGACAGCGTCCGTGCCGCCGGGTTAACGTCCGGCCATGAGCAGCTCGGCGAGCGGTTTCGTGAACGGCGTCGTCAATGGCGGTGTCTCCTTCTGGTACGCGGACGACGGTCTTCCGGCGGTGCGGGAGCCGCTCGCCGGTGACGACTCCGCCGACGTCGTGATCGTCGGCGGCGGGTACACGGGGCTGTGGACGGCGTACTACCTGAAGAAGGCGGTGCCCTCGCTGAGGATCACGGTCCTGGAGCAGAGGTTCTGCGGGTACGGCGCCTCGGGGCGCAACGGCGGCTGGCTGTACAACGGCATCGCGGGTCGTGACAGGTACGCGAAGCTGCACGGTCACGAGGCCGCCGTACGGCTCCAGCGGGCGATGAACGACACCGTCGACGAGGTCGTCCGGGTGGTGGCGGAGGAGGGTTTCGATGCCGGGGTCCACCGGGGCGGGGTGCTGGAGGTGGCCCGGACACCGGCGCAGCTGGCCCGGCTGAGGGAGTTCCACGCGCACGAACTGTCGTACGGGGAGCACGATCGCGAGCTGTACGGGGCCCGGGAGACGGCCGAGTGGGTGCGGGTGGCGGGCGCCGTGGGGTCGAGCTGGACCCCGCACGGCGCGCGCGTGCACCCGGTGAAGCTGGTGAAGGGGCTCGCGGCGGCGGTGGAGGCGCTGGGGGTGGACGTCCGTGAGTCGACGCCGGTGACGGAGATCCTTCCGGGGCGGGCGGTGACGCCGTACGGGACCGTGCGGGCGCCGTATGTGCTGCGCTGCACGGAGGGGTTCACGGCCGCGTTGAAGGGCGAGCGGCGGACCTGGCTGCCCATGAACTCCTCGATGATCGCCACCGAGCCGCTCAGCGACGAGCGGTGGGCGGCGGTCGGCTGGGCGGGGCGGGAGGCGCTGGGCGACATGGCGCACGCCTACATGTACGCCCAGCGCACGGTCGACGGCCGGATCGCGCTCGGCGGGCGCGGGGTGCCGTACCGGTTCGGTTCGCGGACGGACAACGACGGGCGGACGCGGTTCGAGACCGCGCGGGCGCTGCGCGAGATCCTGGTCGGGTTCTTCCCGGCGCTGGCCGGGGTGCGGGTCGAGCACGCCTGGTCGGGGGTGCTGGGCGTGCCGCGCGACTGGTGCGCGACGGTGACGCTGGACCGGGCCGCGGGTGTGGGCTGGGCGGGTGGTTATGTCGGCTCCGGTGTCGCCACCGCGAATCTGGCGGCGCGGACGCTGCGGGATCTGGTGCTGGTCGACTCCGGGCAGGGATCCCGCACCGACCTCACGGACCTGCCCTGGGTCGGTCACAGGGTGCGCAGGTGGGAGCCGGAGCCGCTGCGGTGGCTGGGGGTGCAGGGCATGTACGCGACGTACCGGGCGGCGGACCGGCGGGAGACGGAGTCGCACGCGGCCGGGTCGTCGCGGCTGGCGCGGATCGCGGACCGGGTGGCGGGGCGCCACTGACACCGGCGCGGGGCGACGGGGGCGGTCCCGCGGTGGGCCCTGCGGTGGGCCGTGCGCCGGGCGATGTACGGCGGGTGCGTACCGGGGGCGGTCAGCCCACCGACTCAGGTACGGCTGCCGCCGCAGGGGCGTGTCTCGGGGGCCCGGTCGTGACCATCAGGCCCGCCACCAGGCCGGCCAGCAGCATGATCCCGGCGGCCCACCAGATGGCGACCGTGTAGCCGTGCACGGTTCCCTCCGCCGCGACCTGTGCCTTGCGGGCGGGGTCGGTCAGGTGGGCCGAGATGTAGGCCGCGCTGCTGGTGGTGGCGATCGTGTTGAGCAGTGCGGTGCCGATGGAGCCACCCACCTGCTGCGAGGTGTTGACGGTGGCGGAGGTGACGCCGGCGTCCTGCGGCGCGACCCCGGCGGTGGCGGTGGCGAAGACGGGCATGAAGGTCAGGCCCATGCCGAGGCCCATCAGCAGCAGCGCGGGCAGGATCTCGCTGGTGTAGGAGGAGTGCACCGTCATCCGGGTCAGGATCACCATGCCGCCCGAGGCGAGGACCATGCCGGGGACCATCAGCATGCGCGGCGGCACGCGGTTCATCAGCCGGGCGGAGATCTGGGTGGAGCCGATGATGATCGCGACGGTGAGGGGGAGGAAGGCGAGGCCCGTCTTCACGGGGGAGTAGCCGAGGATGACCTGGAGGTAGTAGGTCATGAACAGGAACAGTCCGAACATGCCGATGACGGCCAGGCCCATGGTCAGGAAACAGCCCGCGCGGTTGCGGTCCTTGATGATGTGCAGGGGCAGCAGCGGTACCCGCGCCCTGGTCTGCCACCACACGAAGGCCGTGAGCATGGCGATCCCGCCCGCGAAGAGGGCCAGCACCAGGGGGTCGGTCCAGCCACGCGGCTCGGCCTCGCTGAAGCCGTAGACGATCGCGACCAGGCCGCCGCAGCCCAGCACTACGCCGGGTACGTCGAGGCGGGCGCCCGCGTGGCCGGGGCGGTCGTGGAGCAGCGCGAGGGCGCCCAGTACGGCGACTACGGCGATGGGCACGTTGACGTACAGGCACCAGCGCCAGTCGAGGTACTCGGTGAGCAGACCGCCGACGATGAAACCGATCGCGGCCCCGCTGCCGGCGAGGGCGCCGTAGATGCCGAAGGCCTTGCCGCGTTCCTTGGGGTCGGTGAACGTCGTCGTCAGGAGGCTGAGCGCGGAGGGGGCCAGCAGGGCCGCGAAGACGCCTTGGAGGGCGCGGGCGCCGAACAGCATGGCCGAGTTGGTGGCCGCCCCGCCGAGCGCGGAGGCGGCGGCGAAGCCGATCAGCCCGATGACGAACGTGCGTTTGCGGCCCACCAGGTCGGCGATGCGGCCGCCGAGCAGCAGGAGGCCGCCGAAGGCGAGGGTGTATGCGGTGATCACCCACTGGCGGTCGCCGTCGGAGATGCCGAGGTCCTCCTGGGCGGAAGGCAGCGCGATGTTCACGATCGTCGCGTCCAGGACGACCATGAGCTGGGCGAGGGCGATGATCACCAGGCCCCACCAACGGCGTGGATCCGGTTCGGTGTCGGCGGATGATTCACCTGTCCGGGTGACACTCATCTGGATAGAACACCATGAATCGGGACGTGTCGCATCCCTGAACCCCGCTCCTTTCAACCGCCCGCGGGGCGGCTCGCACCGGTCACGGGATCAGGACGGCCTTCCCGACCGTTCCGCGTGTTTCCGGCGCCCGGTGCGCGGCGGCGGCCTCGGCGAGCGGGAACGCCCGCACTGCCGGGGTCAGCCGCCCGGCGGCCGCCTCGGTGAGGGCACAGAGCTCCAGGGCCCGCAGGCCACCCGCCTTCTCGATCATCACGGGCCCGAGGACCGACTGGGAGACTCCCTCGACGAAGTAGCCCTTTCTGCCCTTCCTGCCCTTCCCGCCGTTCCTGCCCTTCCCGCCGTTCCTGCCGCCGCGGACGCCTTCGGCGGACCAGCCGAAGACGAGGTGCCTGCCCGTGGGGCCGAGGAGGGCGACGGCCGCGCGGGCGACGTCCCAGCCCACCCCGTCGAGGACGACGGTGGCGGGCCGGCCGCCCAGTCGGGCGCGGACCTCGGCGGGCCATGCGGTGTCCGTGCAGTCGACGGCGAGGTCGGCGCCGTTCGCCGCGACCAGGGCCGTCTTCTCGGGCCCGCCGGCGAGCCCGACGACGGTTCCGCCCGCGTTCTTGGCGTACTGCACGAGGAGCGTGCCGACGCCGCCCGCCGCCGCGGGGATCACGGCGACGGTCCCGGGCCCGAGCTCGGCGAACTCGAGGATCCCCAGGGCCGTACGGCCCGTGCTGATCATGGCGACGGCCTGGGCGGGGTCCGGGTCCGACGGGATCTCGTGGAGGTGGTCCACCTCGGTGACGGCGCGCTCGGCGTACCCTCCCGGCGCGGTTGTTCGGCCTCGTCCAGCCTTCTACCTGAACCCTGCTTGAGGTCAAGGGGGTGATGGTCAGGGGCGGGATTGTCAGTGGCGGGGTGCAGCATGGGGGCATGGCGAGGACAGGCACCGGTAGGACGGGCAGGACCGGCGGTGGCGGTGGCGGCAGGACCGGCGGCAGCGGTGGCGATGGCGGCAGAGCCGGTACGGCGGTGAAGGGCGCGCGGCGTCCGGAGGTGCGGCTGCCGGCCACGGAGCCGTTCGGGGGCGCGGGGCTGGAGCCCGACGGGGATTACGACGGCGTGGAGTTGCGTGAACTGGACCTGGCCGGGCAGGACGGCGGGGGCGCCCGTTTCATGGACTGCGCCCTGACGGGCTGTGCGCTGGACGAGACACGGCTGCGCCACAGCCGCTTCCTCGACTCGGTCCTCACCGGCATCCGGGGCGTCGGCACGGACCTGGCGGAGGCGACCCTGCGCGACGTCGAGTTGGTCGATGCCCGCCTGGGCGGTACCCAGTTGTACGGTGCCGTCCTGGAGCGGGTCGTGATCCGCGGCGGCAAGATCGACTATCTGAACCTGCGCCAGGCGCGGCTGCGGGACGTGGTGTTCGAGGCGTGTGTCCTGGTCGAACCGGACTTCGGCGGCGCCCGCCTGGAGCGGGTCGAGTTCGTCGACTGCACCCTGAAGTCCGCCGACTTCACCGCGGCGACCCTGACGGACGTGGACCTGCGCGGAGCGGCGGAACTCGGCATCTCGGGAGGCGTGGACCGTCTGTCGGGAGCGGTGATCAGCGCAGCCCAACTACTGGATCTGGCGCCCGTGCTGGCGGCAGAACTGGGGATCAGGGTGGAGGGCTGAGGAGGAGGCCGGTGCGGGGGCTGGGGCTGGGGCTGGGGGCCGTGCGGCGCGGGGGACCGGCGGTCCGGGGACCGGCGGTCCGGGGACCGGCGGGTCCGGGGACTTGCGGTCCGGGGACTTGCGGTCCGGGGACTTGCGGTCCGGGGACTTGCGGTCCGGGGACTTGTGGTCCGGAGGCCCGTGGTCCGGGAAGTCCGGGGCCGTGGGGCTACCTCAGCCGGGGGAAGCGGGACTGCAGTGTCCAGATCGCCGGGTTTTCGGCCAGGTCCTCGTGCAGGTCGGTCAGGTCGGCGAGGAGGTCGTGCAGGAAGTCACGGGCCTCGCGGCGGAGTTCGGCGTGGGAGAAGGTGAGCGGGGGCTCCTCCGCCGGCATCCAGTCGGCCTCGATGTCCACCCAGCCGAAGCGGCGCTCGAAGAGCATGCGGTCGGTGGACTCGGTGAAGTCCAGTTCCGCGTACTGCGGGCGGGAGGCGCGGGAGCCCGCCGGGTCCTGGTCGACCCGCTCCACGATGTCGCACAGCGCCCACGCGAAGTCCAGCACCGGCACCCATCCCCAGGCTGTGGACACCTCACGGTCCGCCTTGGTGTCGGCGAGGTAGACATCGCCGCAGAACAGGTCGTGGCGCAGGGTGTGGACGTCCGCGCGCCGGTAGTCCATCTGGGGCGGGTCCGGGAAGCGGTTGGAGAGGGCGTAGCCGATGTCGAGCACGTAGGCGATGGTGTCACGCCCCCGCGCCGGGGCCGGTCGCGCCCATAGGATCGCTGACATGTCCCGATCCGTACGCCTTGTGCCGGCGGTGGCCGCCGCGACGCTGTTGCTCGCCCTGACCGCCTGCGACGACGAAGGGACGCCGGACACCCCGGGCGCCCAGGCAGGGAAGGCCTCGGGGGCCCCGGGTCTGGGCGACCCGTACTTCCCGAAGGCGGGCAACGGCGGCTACGACGTCTCCCACTACGGCCTCACCCTCGCCTACACGCCCGTGGGCAACTGGCTCAGCGGCACCGCCGTCGTCACGGCCCGGGCTACCGAGGACCTCAGCGCCTTCGACCTGGATCTGGCGGGCCTGAAGGTCGAGGAGGTGACCGTCGGGGGCGACGCGGCCGAGTTCCACCGGGACGGCCAGGAGCTGATCGTCCGCCCGCCCGACGCCCTGGCCGACGGCGAGACCTTCGAGGTCCGGGTCCGTTACTCCGGCAGCCCGCGGACGATCACCGACCCGGACGGCTCGAAGGAGGGCTGGCTGCGCACCGCGGACGGAGCGCTCGCCCTCGGCGAGCCGACCGGCTCCATGGCCTGGTTCCCCGGCAACCACCACCCCTCCGACAAGGCGTCGTACGACATCGCCGTCACCGTCCCGAAAGGCCTGACGGCCGTCTCCAACGGTGAGTTGAGGAGTGAGAAGGCCACGGGCGACGGCCGCACGACCTTCACCTGGCACACCGCCGAGCCGATGGCGAGCTATGTGGCGACCGTCGCGATCGGCCGCTACACCGTCACCCGCACCACCGTCACCCGCACCGCAGGCCCGGAAACCTGCCCCGGCACCGATTCGCCGGCCGAGGCCGGCCTGCCGGTGTATGTCGCCGTCGACCCGTCCCAGGTGGCCGCCGGCCGTAAGGTGCTCGCCCGGCTCCCCGAGGTGATGGAGTGGGCGGAGTGCAACTTCGGCCCCTACCCGTTCTCCTCCGCCGGCGCGATCATCGACCGCCCCGAGGACGTCGAATACGCCCTGGAGACCCAGAACCGTCCCGTCCACCCCGGCGCCCCCGACATCGCGACCTTCGTCCACGAGACCGCCCACCAGTGGTTCGGCGACTCCGTCACCCCGGAGAACTGGCAGGACATGTGGCTCAACGAGAGCTTCGCGACCTACGCCGAGTGGCTGTGGACGGAGGACGAGGGCGGCCTTACGGCTCAGGAGACGTTCACGGAGCTGTACGACCACGGCGAGGACGAGGACGAGTACGAGAACCTGTGGGCCTTCCCGCCCGCGAAGCCGACGAGCGCGGCCCACGTCTCCGACCCCTCGATCTACCAGCGCGGCGCGATGGTGATCCAACGCATCCGCCAGACCGTCGGCGACGACGCCTTCTACGACATCGTCCAGGGCTGGGCCGCCGCCCACCGCCACGGCAACGCGGGCACCGCCGACTTCACCGCCTACGTGGAGCAGCAGGCGCCGGACGAGGACTTCAGCGGGATCTGGGCGGACTGGCTGTACGGGGAGGGCAAGCCGGAACGCCCGTGACCCGTCATGCGGGTTCCGTACGACGGGACCCGGTGTCCGTCCCGGTGTCCGTCGCGGTCCCGCTCTCCCACTCGTCGAGCAGCCGGGCGAGGCCGGGCGGCCATACCGGCTCCGCCTCCCGTGTGAGCTCCTCGCGCGTCCACCAGCGCCAGCCGAGGATGCCGTCCGTGGCGTGCGAGGCCGCCAGATCGGGCCCGCCGGGTTCGCGACGCGGGCCGCGACTGACGTAGATGTGGTCGTGTTGCGTGACGAGGGTGCCCGTGGGGGTCCCCCCGCTCGAGCGAAGCCGAGAGTGGGGGAGGGTGAAGTCGTGTTCCCAGGTGCACAGCAGGGGTCCCGGTTCCAGGTCCGCCCACCCGGTCTCCTCGCGCAGCTCACGCAGCGCCCCCTCGCGCGGCGACTCGCCCTCGTCGAGGCCGCCGCCGGGCAGCGCCCAGTGGATGCCGTCGTCGGCGTTGTGGTACCGGAAGAGGAGGACGGAGCCCTGTGGATCGAGGACGGCGACCCGTCCGGCCGGGCGGAATCTGCGCAGCCGCTTGCACAACACGGCGCATGGACGGCCGAGTTGCAGGTCGGGCCGGTGCCCGATGACCTGGTAGCCGAGGGCCGTCCAGAAGGCGAGCCCGTTGGGGTTGGCGTCGAGCACGGCGAGCCGCAGGGCATCGCGGCCGGCTGCCCGGAAGCGGTCCTCGACGGCCGTGACGATCTGCCTGCCGTAGCCACGCCCCTGCACGGCCGCGTCCACCATCAGCAACCCGACCCATGGATCCGGATCGGCCGGGTCGGGATGGCGGTCGAGCGTGACCACGACCCCGATCAGCCGCCCTGCCCCGCGGGCGAGCAGCACCTGCACGCCTTCGTGCGCCAGCTCCTGAGCCAGCGCCGCGGCCACCTGTTCCGGACGGATGTCGTCCGGGTCCGGGAAATCACCGCTCAGGGCGTGGAACTCGTGGTGCGAGGCGTAGAGGGCGGTGAGTTCGGTGAGCAGGGGCGCGGGGATGTCGCGGTCGGGGGTGAGGGGGAGGGGGCTGAGAAGCATGCGGAGCAGGCTAGTCGGCGTATCCCGGTCACCGGGGTGAAGACGCCGCGGAGCCCCCGGCCGGGTGGCCGAGGGCTCCGTCGCCGGATGCGCGCGGGCGCGTGACTCAGACGCTGACGCCGAAGTCCTGGGCGATGCCCACGAGGCCCGACGCGTAGCCCTGGCCGACCGCGCGGAACTTCCACTCCGCGCCGTTGCGGTAGAGCTCGCCGAAGACCATGGCCGTCTCGGTGGCCGCGTCCTCCGAGAGGTCGTAGCGGGCGATCTCGGCGCCGCCGGCCTGGTTGACGATGCGGATGTAGGCGTTGCGGACCTGGCCGAAGTTCTGCGAGCGGTTCTCCGCGTCGTAGATCGAGACCGGGAAGACGATCTTCTCGACGTCGGCCGGGAGACCGGCCAGGTTGACGTTGATCGCCTCGTCGTCGCCCGCGCCCTCGCCGGTGCGGTTGTCGCCGGTGTGGACGATGGTCTGGTCCGGCGTCTGCTTGTTGTTGAAGAAGACGAAGTGACCGTCGGAGTAGACCTTGCCCTGGGGGTTGACCGCGATCGCGGAGGCGTCGAGGTCGAAGTCCGTGCCGGTGGTGGTGCGGACGTCCCAGCCGAGGCCCACGGTGACGGCGGTCAGGCCCGGAGCCTCCTTGGTGAGCGAGACGTTGCCACCCTTGGACAGGCTTACAGCCATGGTTGGGAGTCCTTCCCTCGTTGCGTACGGCTTCGTACGGGGCTTCGTACGGGCACGAAGCTACAGCTATCCCTATGAACGCAGCGAAGGGTGCTCAAGGTTCCCTGCCACTCCGCGTTTCTTTACTTTCTTTACCAAGCCGGTCCGGGGCGCGACCCGCGACCTGCGCCGCGACAGCTGTCGGGACGCGTCCAGGGACCGGGATATTCGCGTGACGTGAGGGCGGCGCGAGCGGGAACATGGTCGGCATGTCTGGTCCCTATGTCGTCCGTGGCTCCGTCTCGCTGCCCGAGGCCGAGCTCATGTGGCGTTTCTCGCGGTCTTCGGGGCCGGGCGGGCAGCACGTCAACACCAGCGACTCGCAGGTGGAGCTCCGCTTCGACCTCGCGCGCACCGAGGCGCTGCCCGAGGTGTGGAAGGCGCGGGCGCTCGAGCGGCTGGCCGGCCGGCTCGTCGACGGCGTCGTCACCGTCCGTGCCTCCGAACACCGCTCCCAGTGGCGCAACCGCGAGACCGCCGCGGTGCGTCTCGCCGCCCTCCTCGCCGAGTCCACCGCCCCGCCGCCCAAGCCGCGCCGGCCGACCCGGATCCCGCGCGGGATCAACGAGCGCCGGCTGCGGGAGAAGAAGCAGCGGGCGCAGACGAAGCGGGGTCGCACCGGTCGCGACTGGTCCTGACCGGCCACGCGTGCGTGCACATCTCGCGGTCGTACCTCGCGTTTCATACCGCGCGTGTCACATCTCGGGTGTGCCATCCGTCAGTTGCCTGACAGCCGATCGCGAACAGGGATGTGACGGACGATGGCAGCAGGCGACGACGACTTCCTCGCCGAGCGCTTCGAGGCGCACCGCGGCCGCCTGCGGGCCGTGGCGCACCGCATGCTCGGGTCCGCCGCCGAGGCCGACGACGCCGTGCAGGAGGCGTGGGTACGGCTCAGCCGGAGTGGCGGCGACAGCGCGGGCAGGGAGATCGACAACCTGGCGGGCTGGCTGACGACCGTCGTCGGCCGGGTCTGCCTCGACGTGCTGCGTTCGCGCCGCTCCCGTGCCGAGGAGCCGCTGGAGAACTGGACGCCGGCCCCGTCGTCCGAGGCGGCCGATCCGGCGCAGGACGCGCTGCTCGCCGACTCCGTGGGCGTCGCGCTCCTGGTCGTCCTGGACACCCTCACCCCCGGCGAGCGGCTGGCGTTCGTGCTGCACGACCTGTTCGGGGTGCCTTACGAGGAGATCGCCGGCATCGTCGACCGGACCCCCGAAGCCGCGCGGCAACTCGCCAGCCGAGCCCGGCGCCGGGTACGGGGCGCGCGGGAGCCGGACGTCGATCCCGCCCGGCAGCGCAAGGTCGTCGACGCCTTCCTGGCCGCCGCCCGGGACGGGGACTTCGACGGGCTGCTCGCCGTTCTGGATCCGGACGTCGTGGCCCGCTCCGAGACCGGAGTGGTCACGGGCGCGGCGGGGGTCGCGGCGGGTGCGGCGAGTTTCGCCTCCCTCGCCGCCGTGGCCCGGCCGGCCCTCGTCGACGGCGCGATCGGGCTGGCGGTGCTTGTCGACGGCCGGGTGGAGCGGACGCTCAGTTTCCTGTTCGTACGCGGCGGCCGGATCGCCGTGATCGACATCGTCACCGACCCCGACCGCGTCTCCGGACTGGATGTGGTCCTGCAGCAGGCATGACGGCGAGACGGCATGACGGCGGGACGGGCCCTGATGTCGTCGTGCGGGCGTCCTCGGCGGACTGAACGTCAGGCGGCCACGGCGTTTCCGTTTCCGTGTCACCCCAACTGCCGGTAACGGCCCCGGAAATACATCAGCGGACCGCCGTCCGCACTCGGTACGGACGCGGTCAGCACCCGGCCGATCACCAGCGTGTGGTCGCCCGCCGGAACCCGTTGCTCGGTGCGGCACTCCAGGGTCGCCAGGGCGCCGCCGACCAGGGGCGCGCCGGTGACCTCCCCGCGCGCGTACGGGATGTCCTCGAAGAGCAGCCGGTCGCTGATGCGGCCCTTCATGGCGAAGCGGCCTGCGATGTGCCGCTGGCTCTCGGAGAGCACCGACACCGCCCACGAGGGCTGTTCGTCGAGCAGGTCGTCCATGCGGGAGCCGTTGCGCAGACTGACCAGGACCAGCGGCGGGTCCAGGGAGACGGACATGAAGGCCGTCGCGGTCATGCCGACGTCCTCGCCGTCCGGTGCTTGGGGGTCGTCCGGGTCCAGGGACGGTTCCCGGGCCGTCACCAGGACCACGCCGTCGGCGAGGCGGGACATGGCGGCGCGGAACTCGTCGTTGCTCACCCCCTCAGCATGCCTGGGGGGAGTCGTCGACACGGTCTTGAGTACATGCGGCTCGAGTACGTCTGGGGGCACGTTCGAAACGCTAGTGTCCGACCGGTGCGCGCCGCATCGGACTTCTGCCCGAGTGGGGTCGTAGGACCGTGGACCGATTCCCCCGACTGCGTTTCGGTGCCTGTCCGTGTTCAGGAAACTCACAGGAAAACGCGGAAACTCCACTCAAATGTTCATCTTCAGCTGTGACTTGAGTCACAAGAAGCATTAATTGTTGACCCTGTGTACCTAGTGAGAAGCGCGCTGTGATTCAGTGGCGGAGGCGTCACAAGGAGACACACACCGACAGCACAGCACCAGAAACGACGTTACGCCGAGGACAACCCTTGATTCGCTGCGAAGTCTCGGGGGGAGGGCGAAACACATGGAGACCGAGTCGGAGCCTTACGTCCGCCTTGCGTCCCTGCGACAGCTGCACCAGGTCATGGCCGACATGAACACGGCCCGCAGTCTGGCCGACACCTTGCAGACCGTCGCAGACGGAGTGGTCACGGCACTCGGGTACGAGCTGGCATGCGTCAATCTCGTGCGCCCGGACAACAATCTCGTGGTCGCCGCCTTCGCGGGCAATCCCGCCGCCGAGGCACTCATCACCGGCCGGGTCGGCTCGCGCGAGTCCTGGGAGCGGCGCCTCGGCATGGGCGAGACCTGGGGCGAGCTGGTCTTCATACCGCACACCGAGGGCTGGATCCTCGACGACGACGACGTGCCCCAGTGGTACACCGACGGGCCCGCGCCCCGCTTCGAGGACGAGTGGCACCCCTCGGACCGCCTCTTCGCCCCCATGTACATGCCCGCCGCCCCCGGCAGCGGGGACGCCTGCGGTGAGCTGATCGGCGTCCTGTCCGTGGACCGGCCGCGCAACGGCCGACGGCCCGGCGCCTGGGGGCGCGAAGCCCTCCAGATGTACGCCTTCCAGGCCGCCATCGCCATCAGCAACGCGCGTCTACGCGCGAATATGCAGCGGGCACTGGTCCGGCTCGAACGTGACCAGCAGGCTCTGCGCGCCAGTGAGGAAAGCTTCCGGCAGGCCTTCGAGTACGCCCCCTCCGGCATGGCGATAGCCGAGATGGGCGGCGACCAGCACGGACGCATACTCAGGACCAACGACGCCCTGTGCCGCCTGCTCGGCCGCCCCGCCTCCGCGATGCGCCGCTACTCCTTCTCGGACCTCGTCCACCCCGAGGACATAGGCACCCTGCTCCGTACCTCCGCGGAGGGCGGGCGCGCCGAACTCCGCCTCGGCCGCCGGGACGGCACCTATGTCTGGGTCAGCCTGCGCAACTCCGTCGTCGCCGACGCCGCTGACGGGCCCCGCTTCCTCCTCACCCACGTGGAGGACATAGAGGACCGCAAGCGCCGCGAGCTCCAGCTCGCCCACCGCGCTTCGCACGACTCCCTCACCGGCCTGCCGAACTCCGCCGAACTGCGCTCGCGCCTGTCCTCGCGGCTCTGTCAGCGCCCCCAGTCGACCCACCCCGCCGCCGTCGACGCCATGGACACGGCCTACGGCCACGCGGCCTTCGACGCCAACGGCCACGGCTTCGACTTCCGGCCCGGCGGCACCGAGTCCTTCGACGGCTACGACCACCATGTGCACACCGCCACTCCCGAGGAGGGCCGCGACGACGGCACCAAGGGACTCGCGGTCCTCTTCTGCGACCTCGACGGCTTCAAGTCGATCAACGACCGGTTCGGCCACAACGCCGGCGACGCGGTCCTCATCGAGGTCGCCCGCCGACTCTCCCGCCAGGTCCGCGACGGCGACACGGTCGCCCGGCTCGGCGGCGACGAGTTCGTGATCCTCGCCGACGGCCTCGGCCGCGCCGACGCCGCCGACCTCGCCGTACGCCTGCGCAACGAGATCATCCAGCCGATCCGCGCCGAGGGGCGGGCCGTGCGCGTGGGCGCGAGTTTCGGCATCGGCTGGGCACATTGCGGGATGACCGCGGACGAAGTGTTGAAGTCGGCCGACGAGCGTATGTACGTCGAGAAACGATCTCGTCCCAAACAGCACCGGCGTGCGGGATGATCACCAGGTCAGCGAGTTGATGCGAGCAGAGTCACCTGTTTGGGCCATGGGGAGCGGGTAGGCTCGCCAGTCTGACCGCACCATCGCATCCGACCCCGCACCTGCTGAGGAGTACCAAGGGATGACGTCCGGCAACAACGGGGCCAGTACGCCCGAGGACGACGACCCGTTCGGCTACCTCTACGCCGACGGCCAGGCCAACGGCGCCCAGCCGCCGTCCGGTGGTGGCTACGGCTACCCCAACTCGGTCAGCAGAGTGCGCGCGGTCGGCGAGCGCCGTAACGGGCAGCAGTCGCAGCGGCAGACCGCGCAGTACGGCCAGCCGCCGACGGTTCCCCAGCAGCAGGGCACGTACGGCCAGCCGAACGCGAACTACGCGGCGCCGGAGAACTTCGGCGCCGGCGGCGGGCCCTCCACCGGCCGGCAGCCCGTGCAGGGCGGCGGCGGGCGTGGCCGTGGCCCCAACACCAAGGGCCTGCTGATCGGCGCGGTCGCGGTGGTCGCCGCGGTCGTGATCGGCATCGCGGTCGCCATGGCGAACGGCGACGACGGCTCCGACGACAACAAGGCCGGCGGCCAGGCGTCCACCTCGGCCACCGCCTCCGCGAGCGCCTCGCCCAGCGAGTCGGCCGCCGACGACGCCGACAAGGCCGAGCTGCCGGACCCGGTCGACGCGAAGGCGCTGAACCTCGGTGGCAGCGCCGCGCTGGCCTCGGACGTCGAGGGCGCGCAGGCCGCCGGCGGTGTCTACGTCGGCAACCTCAACCAGGTCGGCAACTCCGTCACCTGGACGGTCAACGGCATCCCGTCGGACGGCACTTACACCATCTTCGCGCACTACAGCGCGACCGGTGACGACCAGGAAATGACACTCACCGTCAACGGCAAGACTTTCGGCAGCAAGTTCGGTCTGGACAACTACAGGCACGCCGCCGACGGAGACTTCGCCAAGGGCTGGACCACGAGCTACACCTGGCCCAGCCTCACCAAGGGCACCAACACGATCTCGGTCTCATGCCAGGCCGGCGACAAGTGCAACGTCCTGCTGGACCAGCTGTGGGTGAAGAAGGGGAAGGTCACCCGATAGGGCTGGTCTTAGCTCTCCTCAGCACGGCAAATCTGAAACATCTGGCGGTTTTCGGAGCGGTTGCTGCTGCCGTTGTATTCGGAATACCGTCATCAGCGTCGGCCGCCACCGTCTCGCCAGCGACTGTCACCGCTGGTCCGTGGGGCGGAGTGAAAGCCGGTTGCAACGGAACCAACAGCAGTGGCGTCCGCCTCGGTACGCACTCTGTAAATGTCCGCAGTTCCACGTCGACCAGCTCGACTTCTGTCGCCACGATTGCTTCTTGCGGCCTCCGCAAGTGCTTTTTCGAGTCCTGCGACAAGGTCACTGGTGGCTCGTACACTTGCTGGTCGGGCGGGCCGTCGGATAACCACTGGGTGACGGTGAACATTGGTGGTGTCAAGCGATATGTCGCACACCAGTGCGTCGCCATCGGGGGCTTCTTCTAACCGGAGATGCTAGACACTTGAGCGTCGGGCAGGTCCGGGCAAGCGGACCCGCCCAGTGTTGGGCATTCATCGGCCGGCACGTCATGCCGACGCTCCTATGTCGACCTGGCTCAACAGCTGCCTTAGAGACCGGTGGCCGGCCCAGTACTCGGGTCGGCCACCGTCCCTGTGCGGGCGGACGTATCAGGCGAGTTGGGGATCCACCACCCAGTCCCCCTTGCGCATCACGCCCCTGAGCTCGAAGTTCTCGTCCAGCAGGACCAGGTCGGCGTCCTTGCCGGGCTCCAGTGAGCCCACCCGGTCGTCGATGCCCAGCAGCCGGGCCGGGTTGGCGGACAGGGCGGCCACCACGTCCTCGACCGGCAACCGGTCGATCGTCACCGACCGCTGGAAGGCGCGGTCCTGGGTGAGGGTCGAGCCCGCGATCGAGCCGCCCTCCACCAGCCGGGCCACGCCCTCGCTGACCTCGACCTCCAGCGGGCCGAGCAGATAGCGGCCGTCGCCGATGCCGGCCGCGTCCATCGCGTCCGTGATGAACGCCACCCGGCCCGGGCCCGCGTGATGGAACGCCAGCCCCAGGGCGGCCGGGTGCAGGTGGGTGCCGTCGTTGATGAGCTCGACCGTCACCCGCTCGTCCTCGAGGAGCGCGGCGATCGGGCCGGGGGCGCGGTGGCCGAGCGGCGGCATCGCGTTGAAGAGGTGCGTGGCCACGGTGGCTCCGGCCTCGATGGCCTCGACCGTCTGCTCGTACGTCGCGTCCGTGTGCCCGACGGCGGCGATCACACCGTGCTCGGCGAGCAGTCGTACGGAGTCCAGGCCGCCGGGGAGTTCCGTCGCCAGGGTGACCATGCTCGCCCGGCCGCGCGCCGCGTCGATCAGTTTGCGCACCTGCGCCGGGTCCGGGTGGCGCAGCAGTTCCTCGGAGTGCGCGCCCTTGCGGCACGGCGAGATGAAGGGGCCCTCGAAGTGGATGCCGGCCAGGTCGCCCTGCTCGGCCAGCTCGCTCAGCAGGCCGGCCTGCCGGACCAGGAAGTCCATGTCGTCGGTGACGGTCGACGCGACGAGGGTGGTGGTGCCGTGCAGACGGTGGGTGTGGATTGCCTTCTGGACCTCCTCGGCCGTGCCGGAGAAGGAGGCTCCGCCGCCGCCGTGGTTGTGCAGGTCGATGAAGCCGGGGACCAGCCAGTGGCCCGTCACGTCGATGACCTTCGCGGTTCCCTGCTGGGTCCCGTGCGAGGTCTCGTGCGGGGCTTCGGCGGTGATCTTCGTGCCGTCGATCGTGAGGCGGCCGTGGGGGACCGTACCCGTGGGGAGTACCACCCTCGCGCCGGTGAGTACCTGCCTCCGGGCGCCGGTCGCGGGCCGCGGATGCGTTGTGGCAGGTCGCGCGGTTCCCCGCGCCCCTGGGGGGGTGGCCATCAGGGGGTTACCTCCGTACGGTCGGTTGAGTTGAGGAGATCCCAGGCCAGTAGGCCCGCGCCCAGGCAGCCCGCGCTGTCGCCCAGGGCCGCCGGCACAATGTCCGGCAGTTTCTGGAAGGTCACCCGTCGGCGGACCGCGTCGCGCAGCGGGGTGAACAGGGTCTCGCCCGCCTCCGCGAGGCCGCCGCCGATGACGAGCGTGCGGGGGTCCAGGAGGGTGAGCGCGGTGACCAGGCCGTCGGCGAGCGCGTCGACGGCCGTCTGCCAGACCCGGACGGCGTTCGGGTCGCCGGACGTGACGGACTTCGCGCAGTCCGCGGCGTCCGCCTCCGGGTCCCCGCAGGCGGCCGCCCACGCCTCGCTCACCGCCGCCGCCGACGCGAACCGCTCCAGACAGCCGTGCTGCCCGCACGGACACGGGCTTCCGCCCGGCCGTACGACGATGTGGCCGATCTCGCCCGCGAAGCCGTGCGCACCCGCCTCCACCCGGCCGTCGACGCCGATCGCGCCCGCGATGCCGGTGCCGAGCGCGACGAACAGGAACCGGTCCGCGCCCCGGGCCGCCCCGATCCGGCCCTCGGCGAGGCCGCCGGTGCGCACGTCGTGCCCGAGGGCGACGGGAGTGCCGAGGCGTCCGGTGAGCAGCTCGCGCAGGGGTACGTCCCGCCAGCCCAGGTTGGCGGCGTAGGCGGCGACGCCGTTCGCCTCGTCGACGATGCCGGGCACGGCGACGCCGGCCGCGGCGGCGGGCTCGCCGAACCGCAGGGCGCCGTGTTCGCGCAGGTCGGCGGCGAAGTCGAGGATGCCGGCGACGACCGCGTCGGGTCCCCGCTCACGGCCGGTGGGCCGGCGGGCCCGGTGCAGCAGTGTGCCGTCCGCGCCGACCAGGGCGGCCTTCATCCCGGTGCCGCCCACGTCCAGGGCGATGACATGTCTCACGGTGACAGTGTGGACCGAGGAACCGCGAGAGGTCTAGTCCACTCACGCCTCTTGGGGGTACCGTGCCGCCGCGGAGGCCCGAAAGAGGTCTAGTCCACATGGGTGGTGTAGACCTTAATCCGAATAGCGATCCATTGGTATGAGCAATCAGTTGGGAGCAGTGCGGTGCAGCGGCGGGCACGGAAGTCAGCAACGATCACGGGAACCATGGCGGGGGTGTCCGTACTCGGCATGGCCGCGGTCCTCACCGGCTGTGGACTGTCCTCAGGCTCCGACGACGTCACCCTGAGACTGGTCGCCGCCGACTACGGCAACAGCAGCGCCAACAGCTCGAAGAAGTACTGGGACCAGCTCGTCGAGGCGTACGAGAAGAAGCACCCCGGCATCACCGTCGACGTGACCGTCTACTCCTGGAACGACGTGGACGCCGAGGTCAAGAAGATGGTCGACGCGGGCAAGGCGCCCGACATGGCCCAGATCGGCGCGTACGCCGACTACGCGGCCGCCGACCGGCTCTACAAGGTGAGCGACGTGCTCTCCATCCCCGTCGAGGCGGACTTCGTGCCCCAGCTCGCCAACGCGGGCGAGGTCCGGGGGGTGGAGTACGGCATGCCGTTCGCCTCCTCCACGCGGCTGCTGTTCTACAACAAGACCCTCTTCGCGAAGGCCGGCATCACCCCGCCGACCACCTGGGCCGAACTCGCCGAGGACGCCAAGGCGCTCAAGGACGACGGCGTGAAGTACCCCTACGCGCTGCCTCTCGGGCCCGAGGAGGCGCAGGCCGAGACCCTTCAGTGGCTGCTCAGCGGCGGGGGCGGCTACACCCAGACCGTCAGCGCCTACAGCCTCGACTCCACCGAGAACGTCGAGACCTTCGACTGGCTGAAGGACGACCTGGTCGGCAAGGGCCTCACCGGGCCGGTCGCGCCGGGCAAGCTGAACCGGGCCGCCGCGTTCGCCGCGTTCACCGCCGGCGACGTGGGCATGCTCAACGGGCACCCCTCACTGATGAAGGCGGCCGCCGCCACGGGCGTGAAGTTCGGCATGGTGCCGATGCCCGGCGTCAGCGGCCCGAGCAAGGTCTCGATGGGCGTCGCCGACTGGATGACCGCCTTCAAGCAGAACGGACACGGCGAGCAGGTCGGCGACTTCCTCGACTTCGTCTACAACGAGAAGAACGTGCTGGACTTCTCCCGCGAGTACGACCTGCTCCCGGTCACCGCCTCGGCCTCCCTGGTCATGGGCGCGGCCGAGCAGGACGCCGACCTCAAGCCGTTCCTGGACGAACTCCCGCTCTCCGAGACCTACCCGGTCGGACGGACCTCGTGGGCGAAGGTCAGCGCGGAGATCAAGAAGCGCGTCGGCCAGGCCGTGGCCCCGAACGGCGACCCGTCCGCGGTGCTGGGCGAACTCCAGACCACGGCCAGCACGCTGGACACCACCTCCGGCGGCTGAGCCCCCGGGCCGTCGGGCCACCGGGCCACCGGGGCTGCCGAGCCACCGGGTCCGCCGGGCTGCCGGTCCGCCGGGTCCGCTGGGGCTGCCGGGGCTGCGGGGCTGCCCGGGCTGCCGGTCCGTCGGGCCGCCGGGTCCGCTGGGGCTGCCGGTCCGCCGGGTCCGCTGGGGCCGCCGGGGCTGCCGGGCTGCCGGTCCGCCGGGGCTGCCGGGCTGCCGGTCCGCCGGGTCCGCCGGAGCTGCCGGTCCGCCGGGTCCGCCGGAGCTGCCCGGGCTGCCGGGTCCGCTGGGGCTGCCGGTCCGCTGGGGCTGGCGGGGCTGCCGGGGCTGCCGGGCTCCCCGGGCCGCTGTCGGTGGCGGGCGTTACGGTGCGGACATGGAGCGTGCGGACAGGGAGCGGGGAGCGGAAGCGGACGGGCTGGGGGCGGGGGAGCGGGACATCCTCGCCCTGGAGCGGCGCGGGTTCTCCGGCGCCGGCGCGAAGGAACGGGCGATACGCGAGGAACTGGACCTGTCCCCGGTCCGCTACTACCAACTCCTCAACGCCCTCCTGGACGACCCCAGGGCCCTGGCCCACGACCCGGTCACGG
Organism: Streptomyces sp. NPDC060000; assembly: GCF_042737375.1. Taxonomy (NCBI): domain Bacteria; kingdom Bacillati; phylum Actinomycetota; class Actinomycetes; order Kitasatosporales; family Streptomycetaceae; genus Streptomyces; species Streptomyces sp. NPDC060000. The sequence continues at coordinate 16,621 of NZ_JBHWUU010000089.1, read as the reverse complement.
TGAACAGACTGCGCAGGGTCCGCGAGACGAGGCGGGGAGAGCGGCAGTAGCGACAGTAGAGGCGGGGGGAACGCCGGTCACGGGCGCGCGTTGGCTATGGTCGCCGTATGGGCAGCCACGAGACGCACTCCACGGAACCCGCACCCCTCACCCTCCCCGTTCCGGTCACCCCGGCGGGCCGCGACGCGCTCGACGCGATCGTCGGCCGGCCGTCCACCACCCTCGTCGCGCTCGACTTCGACGGCACCCTCGCCCCGATCGTCGAGAACCCGGAGGACGCCCGGGCGCACCCCGACGCCGTCCCCGCGCTCGCGGCCCTCGCCCCGAAGGTCGCCGCGGTGGCCGTCGTCACGGGGCGGCCCGCCGAGGTCGCCGTACGGCACGGCGGATTCGCCGGGGCCGAAGGACTGGAGCACCTCTGCGTCCTCGGCCACTACGGCGCCGAACGCTGGGACGCCCGCACCGGCACCCTCAGCGCCCCCGCCCCGCACCCGGGAGTGGCCGCCGTCCGCGCAGAGCTCCCGCGGGTCCTGGCCGCCGCCGGGGACCTGCCGGGCGTCTCGGTCGAGGAGAAGGGCGGCCGGGCCGTCGCCGTCCACACCCGCCGCGCCGACGACCCCCAGGCCGCCTTCGAGGCACTGCGAACCCCCCTCACCGAGCTCGCCGCCCGGCACGGCCTGATCGTCGAACCCGGCCGGATGGTCCTGGAGCTGCGCCCGCCGGGCATGGACAAGGGCGTCGCCCTGCTGGAGCACGTCCGCGAGACCGGCGCGCGCTCCGTCCTCTACGCCGGTGACGACCTCGGCGACCTGCCCGCCTTCGCCGCCGTGGAGAAGCTCCGCTCGGAGGGCGTCCCCGGGCTGCTGGTGTGCAGCGGCAGCACGGAGGTCGGCGAGCTCGCGGAGCGCGCGGACCTCGTCGTAGACGGGCCCGCCGGGGTCGTGCGGCTGCTGCGGCAGCTGGCCGCTCAGCTCGGCTGAATCTCCCGCAGGGCGGTCAGCTGGTCCAGGAACCACTTGGCCGGAGGGAGCGCGGTCGCCGCCGCGGCCAGCCGCTTCGTGCGCTCGGCCCGCTCCTGCGGCTTCATGCTCAGCCCCTCGTGCAGGGCACGGGCGGTCTCCAGCACGTCGTAAGGGTTCACCGTGATCGCGTCCTCGCGCAGCTCCCAGTACGCCCCCGCCTCCCGGGACAGGACCAGCGCGCAGCCCTCCTCGGAGATCACCGGCACCTCCTTGGCGACCAGGTTCATGCCGTCGCGGATGGGGTTCACCAGGGCCACGTCGGCCAGCCGGTAGGCGGCCAGCGAGCGGGCGAAGTCGTCCTTGAGGTTCAGCAGGACCGGGGTCCAGCCGGGCGTGCCGTACTGCTCGTTGATCTCCTCGGACAGGCGCTGCACCTCGGCCATGTAGTCGCGGTACACGGCGAGATCCTGGCGGGAGGGGTAGGCGAACGCCACGTGGACGACCCGCTCACGCCACTCCGGGTGGTCCTCGAGCAGCTGCCGGTAGGCCAGGAGGCCGCGCACGATGTTCTTCGACAGCTCGGTGCGGTCGACGCGGACGATCGCCTTGCGCCCCTCACCGATCTCCGTACGGAGCGCCGCAAGCCGCTCGTCGACGTCCGGCCGGTGCGCGCGCTCGCGCAGGAACTCGGCGTCCGCGCCGAGACCGTGCACGCCGATCTGCGTCTTGCCCGGTCCGCCAGCGAACTCCGTACAGCACGCGGTGAAGGCGTCCGCCCAGCGCCGGGTGAGGAAGCCCAGGCGGTCCGCGCCGAGCATCCCGTGCAGGAGCTGCTCGCGGATGTCCGTCGGCAGTAGCGCGAAGTAGTCCACCGGCGCCCACGGCGTGTGCGAGAAGTGCCCGATGCGCAGGTCGGGGCGGAGCTCGCGGAGCATTCCGGGGACCAGACACAGGTGGTAGTCCTGGACCAGGACCGCCGCGCCGTCCGCCGCCTCCTCGGCCAGCGCCTCCGCGAACGCCCGGTTGTAGGTCTCGTACGACGCCCACTGGCGGCGGAACTCCGCGTCGAAGGCGGGCTCCAGCGGCGTCTGGTAGAGCAGGTGGTGGATGAACCACAGCACGGAGTTGGCGATGCCGTTGTACGCGTCGGCGTGCACGTCGGCCGGGACGGCCAGCATGCGCACGCCCTCCTCGCCGACCCCGCGCCGGACCGCCTCGCGGTCGCCTTCGGAGAGCGCAGAGCACACCCAGAGGGCACCCGCGTCGGGCCCGATGGCCGACAGGCCGGAGACCAGCCCGCCGCCGCCGCGTTTCGCGTGCAGCGAGCCGTCCTCGCCCAGCTCGTAGGAGACCGGGCCGCGGTTGGACGCGACCAGCACCTCGGCGGCCCGGGCAGCAGTGTCGTGCGTGGAAGCCATAAGCCTCAACCTAGCCCGGTCTGTAAACGCTCAAACGTACGGTCGCACTGCGTGGACGGACCGTATCCGGCCGTATATCGGCGCTGTCGCCGCCACCGCCCGGTATCACCGTCATAGCGGCCGGTATCGCCGGTATTTCCGGATTCGCCGTATACGGCCCGTCCCGAGGTCACGCGACCTTGCGCGTCGCGTACTCCGCGATCTCCGCCATCGGCGGCCGTTCCTCGGTGTCCACGGAGTAGGTACGCGGCTCGAAGCCGTTCGCGCTCCGTTCGAACTGGGTGAGGGACGGGCGGATCAGATGCCCGCGGGCCAGCCGGAGCTGGGCGGTGCGGTAGATGGCCGCCGCCATCCGGCCCAGTGCCTGGCCGTCCTGGTGGCGGTGCTTGCGCACGCCCACGTCGACCTGGGCGAGGGCGTCCAGGCCCACCAGGTGCAGGGCGTCGACCAGCATGCCCAGCTCCACGCCGTAGCCGACGGGGAAGGGCAGCTGCTCCAGCAGGCCGCGACGGGCCGCGTACTCGCCGCCGAGCGGCTGCACGAACCCGGCCAGCTGCGGCCAGTGCATGTTGAGCAGCGGCCGGGCCATCAGCTCGGTGACCCTCCCGCCCTGGCCGGCCGTCCTGCCGGAGGCGGGCGAATCCAACTCCGTGCCCAGCGGACGGTCGTACATGCCCTTGACCAGGTCCACCCCGGGATCGGTGAGCAGCGGGCCGACGATCCCCGAGACGAAGTCGGAGGAGAACTCCCTCAGATCGGCGTCGATGAAACAGACGATGTCCCCGGTGGTGACCAGTAGCGAGCGCCACAGGACCTCGCCCTTGCCGGGCATGGCCGGTATGCGCGGCAGGATGTCGTCCCGGTGGACGACCCGCGCGCCGGCCGCCGCGGCCACCTGCGACGTACGGTCGGTCGACCCCGAGTCGACGACGACGATCTCGTCGACGAGCGGGACCTGGTGCATGAGGTCGTGCCGGATGATCGCGACGATGTCACCGACCGTCTCCTCCTCGTTCAGCGCGGGCAGGACGACGGACACCGACTGGTTCGTGGCGCGCTTCGCGGCCAGGATCCGGTGCAGCGGACGGTCGGTCAGGGACCAGGAGCGGGTGGTCAGCCAGCGCTCAGTTTCTTGCAGCACAGTCTGCGGCTCCTCACTGTCGTGATCACACCGGGTGCACGGAAGGTGACCGTGTGATCCATCTCGCGGTTCGGACGGCTATCTCAACTGTCCAGGCCTTCGGTTACAGTCTTGAACAACGCGGATGACCATCACATGTCCGAGGTCGCCCGCGTTCACAACTTCATACCGCTCATCCAGAGGGGCAGAGGGATACGGCCCGATGAAGCCCCGGCAACCCTCCAGCCGGTCTCGTGACGAACACTGATCCACTTCGGTGAACGCTCAGCGAGGCTCCCGGCTCGGGAAGGTGCCAAATCCGTCTCACGGCGAAGTGCGTCGTGAGGAAGATGAGGAGAAAGGGCCTCGCCTCAATGGCTGCGCAGACTGTTGCAAGCACGACCGCTGCAAGCACGACCGTTGCAAGCACCACCGACTCTACGACGACCCCCGCTGTCGACCTCGGTCCGGCCACCGCGTTGAGCTGCCGCGAGTGCGGTCACCGCGTGCCCCTCGGCCCGGTCTTCGCCTGCGAGGAGTGTTTCGGCCCGCTCGAGATCGCGTACGACTTCTCCTCCTACGACACGGAGGAGCTCCGCAAGCGCATCGAGGCGGGACCCGCGAACATCTGGCGCTACGCGCCGCTGCTGCCCGTCCCGGCGGACGTGGCCGACAAGCCCAACATCAACCCCGGCTGGACCAAGCTCGTGCAGGCCGACAACCTCGCCCGTGAGCTGGGCGTCGACGCCGGCAAGCTCTTCGTCAAGGACGACTCCGGCAACCCGACGCACTCCTTCAAGGACCGCGTCGTCGCCCAGGCCATCGAGGCCGCCCGCGCGTTCGGCTTCACCACGCTCTCCTGCTCCTCCACGGGCAACCTGGCCGGTGCGGTCGGCGCGGCCGCCGCCCGGGCCGGCTTCCGGTCCTGCGTGTTCATCCCGCACGACCTGGAGCAGGGCAAGGTCGTCATGGCCGCGATCTACGGCGGCGAACTCGTCGGCATCGAGGGCAACTACGACGACGTCAACCGCTTCTGCTCCGAGCTCATCGGCGACTCGGCGGGCGAGGGCTGGGGCTTCGTCAACGTCAACTTGCGGCCGTACTACGCCGAGGGTTCCAAGACGCTGGCGTACGAGATCTGCGAGCAGCTCGGCTGGCGGCTGCCGGACCAGTTGGTCGTGCCCATCGCCTCCGGTTCGCAGCTCACGAAGATCGACAAGGGGCTCCAGGAGCTGATCAGGCTCGGGCTGGTCGAGGACAAGCCGTACAAGATCTTCGGCGCGCAGGCGGAGGGGTGCTCCCCGGTGTCCGTGGCCTACAAGGCCGGGCACGACGTCGTGCGCCCGCAGAAGCCGAAGACCATCGCCAAGTCGCTGGCCATCGGCAACCCGGCGGACGGCCCCTACGTCCTCGACATCGCGCGTCGGACGGGCGGCGCGGTGGAGGACGTGAACGACGAGCAGGTGGTCGACGCGATCAAGCTGCTGGCGCGGACCGAGGGCATCTTCGCGGAGACCGCCGGCGGGGTGACGGTGGGTGTGACGCGCAAGCTGATCGAGAACGGTCTTCTCGACCCGACGCTCACCACCGTCGTGCTGAACACGGGTGACGGTCTGAAGACGCTGGACGCGGTGGCCGGCACCGGTCTGACCGCGACCATCCGGCCGAACCTCGACTCCTTCCGAGAGGCCGGCCTCGCGTCATGAGCGGGGCGCTCCGCTGTAAGACCGTAGGTGAGCGGTGGGCCGGTGCCGACCGGTCGCGCCCACGCGGCGGCAGCCGCACGATCCACACGGCCCCGCGCCCCTGAGACCGACTACCCGACCGGAGACCACAAGACATGAGCGTCAACGTCCGCATCCCCACCATCCTGCGCACCTACACGGGCGGCAAGGCCGAAGTCAGCGCCGAAGGAGCCACCCTCGGCGAGGTCATCTCCGATCTCGAGAAGAACCACACCGGCATCGCCGCCCGCGTCCTGGACGACCAGGGCAAGCTGCGCCGGTTCGTCAACGTGTACGTGAACGACGACGACGTCCGCTTCGAGCAGGGCCTGGAGACGGCGACCCCGGACGGCGCGGGCATCTCCATCATCCCCGCGGTCGCCGGCGGCTGAACGATTGCTGTCCTACGTCTCTCCGACGTTGGACGACGGCTGGACGGTGACGGAACGGCCGACGATCGATGACTGACCGTCGTTCACTACCCATCGGTAGTAACCGTCGGTAACAGCGATTACCGAGTGTTCATCGAATTGCCCTCTCCGCGATAGAAGCGGAGGGGGCAATTCAGTGTGGTTGAGCGCGGTACAGTTGGGGAACCCGGGCCCGATCACCGGATCCGGTGCATTTTATTTCCGCCTCGAGCCCGACAAGAAGCAGCCAAAGTGCGTGCCTCTTTCGTGGCATTTGCGGCCTTCGTGGGGCCCGACTTGCCCTCAATTCAGGCGAATTCTCGCCACATTCCGGATCCCGCGCGTCCGGAATTCTCGTCCGACTGACCTGTTGCAGACGGCAGTTGGACAGATACATTCGGCCGCGGTCGACGCGTTCCGGCGCACGCCCCCAAGCCAACCGGGGGGTGAGGTCTGACCCGGATCCGCGAAGTGCGGATCTGTGCAAGGGCCAGTAATAGGGGAGTTAGGCATGGCTCAGGGCACCGTCAAATGGTTCAACGCGGAGAAGGGGTACGGCTTCATCGCGGTCGACGGTGGTGCGGATGTTTTCGTCCACTACAGCGCGATTCAGATGGACGGCTACCGCACCCTGGAAGAGGGTCAGCGGGTCGATTTCGAGATCTCGCAGGGTCAGAAGGGGCCGCAGGCGGACATGGTCCGTCTCGCGACCGGCTGAAGCACGCGCCGACTGCCAGCGTCGTTCTTCTGTACGTCTGTCGAAGGGCTCGCACCTCCTGGGGGGTGCGAGCCCTTCGGCTTGTCCGGGGTCTGTCCGAGGGTTCGGTCGGGACTCGTCCGGGCGGTCCGGAGACGTCCGGCGGGAGCGTCCGGAAGGGCGCCCTTCCGGTGGAGGCGCTTGCACTCTCCTGGGTCGAGTGCTAATCATTGGCGTTAGCACTCTGAAGGTGAGAGTGACAACGAGGATCGGGTCGGTGAGGCCCGCAGGCCAGGTGGGGCAAGGAACCACGAGGCCGGCGAGCCGTCCGTCGCGGGCGCCAGCGCGGTCCGGAGCAATCCACCCCAGTCCGGGAGGACCACTTCACATGGCCAAGATCATCGCGTTCGACGAGGAGGCACGGCGCGGCCTCGAGCGCGGCATGAACCAGCTCGCGGACGCCGTGAAGGTGACGCTCGGCCCCAAGGGCCGCAACGTCGTCCTCGAGAAGAAGTGGGGCGCCCCCACGATCACCAACGATGGTGTTTCCATCGCCAAGGAGATCGAGCTCGAGGACCCGTTCGAAAAGATCGGCGCAGAGCTGGTCAAGGAAGTCGCCAAGAAGACGGACGACGTCGCCGGTGACGGTACGACCACCGCGACCGTCCTCGCCCAGGCCCTGGTCAAGGAAGGCCTGCGCAACGTAGCCGCCGGCGCCAACCCGATGGCCCTCAAGCGCGGTATCGAGAAGGCCGTCGAGGCCGTCTCCGGTGCCCTGCTCGAGCAGGCCAAGGATGTCGAGACCAAGGAGCAGATCGCCTCCACGGCCTCCATCTCCGCCGCCGACACCCAGATCGGCGAGCTCATCGCCGAGGCGATGGACAAGGTCGGCAAGGAAGGCGTCATCACCGTCGAGGAGTCCCAGACCTTCGGTCTGGAGCTGGAGCTCACCGAGGGTATGCGCTTCGACAAGGGCTACATCTCGGCGTACTTCGCCACCGACATGGAGCGTATGGAGGCCGTCCTCGACGACCCGTACATCCTGATCGCGAACTCCAAGATCGCCAACGTCAAGGACCTGCTCCCGCTCCTCGAGAAGGTCATGCAGGGCGGCAAGCCGCTGCTGATCATCGCCGAGGACGTCGAGGGCGAGGCCCTGTCGACGCTGGTCGTCAACAAGATCCGCGGGACCTTCAAGTCCGTCGCGGTCAAGGCCCCGGGCTTCGGCGACCGCCGCAAGGCGATGCTGAACGACATCGCCATCCTCACCGGTGGCGAGGTCATCTCCGAGGAGGTCGGTCTCAAGCTCGAGAACACGACCATCGACCTGCTCGGCAAGGCCCGCAAGGTCGTCATCACCAAGGACGAGACCACCATCGTCGACGGTGCCGGTTCCTCGGACCAGGTCGCCGGCCGGGTCAACCAGATCCGCGCCGAGATCGAGAACAGCGACTCGGACTACGACCGCGAGAAGCTGCAGGAGCGCCTGGCGAAGCTCGCCGGCGGTGTCGCGGTCATCAAGGCCGGTGCCGCCACCGAGGTGGAGCTCAAGGAGCGCAAGCACCGCATCGAGGACGCCGTCCGTAACGCGAAGGCCGCCGTCGAGGAGGGCATCGTCGCCGGCGGTGGCGTGGCGCTCATCCAGGCGTCCTCCGTCTTCGAGAAGCTGGACCTCGAGGGTGACGAGGCGACCGGCGCCAACGCCGTGCGCATCGCGCTCGAGGCCCCGCTGAAGCAGATCGCCGTCAACGGTGGTCTCGAGGGTGGCGTCGTCGTCGAGAAGGTCCGCAACCTGCCCATCGGTCACGGCCTGAACGCCGCGACCGGCGAGTACGTCGACATGATCGCCGAAGGCATCATCGACCCGGCGAAGGTCACGCGCTCTGCCCTGCAGAACGCCGCGTCCATCGCCGCGCTGTTCCTCACCACCGAGGCCGTCATCGCCGACAAGCCGGAGAAGGCGTCCGCGCCGGCCGGCGGCGGCATGCCGGGCGGTGACATGGACTTCTGATCGACCTCACGGTTGATCGCCTGTCCTACAGGCCGAAGGCGGTACTTCCCGGAAACGGGGGGTGCCGCCTTCGGGCGTTTCAGTCGGCGTAGTCCTTCAGCTCCTCGGTGTCGAGGGTGACGCTCACCGGAGCGGGAAGCGGCACGGTGGCACCCCAGGGTAGGAGTCGGACTGCTGGTAGCGGCCGTCCTTGGGCTCGCTGAACACGACGATCGTGTTGTGGTCGCGGTCGATGAGGAGGTAGACGGGGATGTCGGCCCCGGCGTAGCCGACAGGCTTGTCGATACGGTCGCGCTGGTCGGTGTCCCTGTCGTGGGAGGTGATCTCCACGGCCATCAGGATGCCGTCGGCCGCAGACCATTCCGTGCGGCCCTTGAAGTGGCCCTTCGGCGCGAGCGCACCGTCCGTGCGGGCCCGGCCCTTGCGGTATGCCTCGGCTTTGACGCCGGACTCGGGGTATACGCGCAGATCAGGGCGATGTTGCATGCACTGTTCCTGAAGCCGGACGAAGATCTCGCCATGGTTGCCGTCCGGTATGGCCTTTACGACTACCTTCCCGTTGATGTACTCCAGCCGCACGGTCTCGGGAGCCGCCTCGGCCAGTTCCTCGAACTCCTCGACGTCGAGCGGCCCGTGCCGGATGCACAGCCTCCCGCCGAGGAACTCCAGCCGGTTGCGTAGCTCCCTCGGAGCCTTGTCGACGAGTTCCTCGAAGTCCTCGACGGACATCTGCGGGCGTTCAGCGGTGTCAGGGGTCATGGCGTCGCCTCCTTCCTTCCATCGTGCCCGGGTGTGGTCTCGTCGGACCGTGGGAGCTGTCATACGGGTGTCCTCTCCTGTTGTCGCAGGGACATCGCCGCACAGATCTCCGTCGCGCGGGCGTGGATGGCCGCAGCGGGCAGGAGGGACGCATTGGCGTGGGCGCGTTCCCCCCGGCAGCCGCTGCATACGCCCCCCGGCAGCGCCTCGGGGCGGCCCGGGACACGACACTCCGCGCACTCCAGCATCCGGCGGGGCGGCCGTGGGGCAGGCGGCTCCGGTGGGAGTTTGTCCGTCAGACGGCGGCGGAGCAGGGCCGCCGGACTGTGGACGGGAGTGGGCAGGCCGGCGGTGAGAGCGGCGAGGAGCGTGTCTTCGGTGGCCCCGCGGGCGAACCACTCCTCCACCAGCGGGGCGAGCTGTGCGCAGTCGGCGGCGGAGAGGGAGAGGGCGGGTGCCGTGCGGCCGAGGGCGGCGAGCAGGATGTGGGCGCGGGAGCGGGTGGCGGGCCGGGCTCGTTCGGGGTCCGGCGCGTCTTCCGGTACGTCACCTCGCGTGAAGGTCGCCCACCAGCCGTCGTCGCGCGCGGTACGGGTGAACCACGTTCGGGTGATCCAGCGGGACTCGCCCGAAGCGGTTGCCACTCGTTCCCGGCCCCGCCTCAGGTGCCCGGCCTGCTGGATGCGGTTGAGGGCCGTGCGGAGGGCGCACTGTCCGTACGGGAGCTGCTTGGCCAGCGTCTTCACCGAGATGTCGGTGCCGTCGGGGAGGCGGTCGAGGTACGCGGCGATGGCCGCCTCGCGGGGCGGGAGGTGTGCGAAGTCGTGACGGGTGCGGGGGAGTTGGCCCGGCGCCACGCGCTTTCCGTAGCCCGGATTGGCCATCGGGTGCGGGGATACGTGCGCGGGCAGGAGGGCAGTACTAAGCTTGGCGTCAGCCACGGATCGAGTCTCTTTCGATCTTGTAGGTCAAGCCCCCGCAGGTGTTGGTAGCGCCTGGCGGGGGCTGTTTCGTTATGCGCACGCTAGAGCGTGGTGACCTTCCGTGGCGAGTCGGTCACTTCGCATCAACTCGCCGGGTGGGAGGGTGGGTTGAGACCCTTCACCCGTTCCTTGCAAAGAGGGCTCGGCGCTGGGCGCTTGAGCTTCGGGACCGGTGCGGGTCAGCCCACCTTGAGGTTCTCCACGAACGCGGACCACGCCTCGACCCGGAACACGAGCTTCGGGCCGAGGGGGGCTTTGGAGTCACGGACGGGGACGAAGGTGGAGTGACCGGGGGCGACTTCGAGGCATTCGCCGCCGCTGCCGCCGCTGTGCGTCGATTTGCGCCAGGTGTCAGGGGTGTTCCTCATGGGCGTAATCCTGCGCCATGGCGTCGAGCAGAGCCAGGGAGCGGTCTGGTGAGGGCGCGCAGGCCACAAGCAACTCGAACGAAATTCGGTGGTGTCTGACGGTGGTGGGGTCATCGTCGAGCCGCCCTGTACCGACTGCCTCGAAGTAGAGCAGCGGAGGGGCGTCGTCGAAGTCCATCAGCTTGATGGCGCCCTCCATGGAGGCGTGGGCACCAGCCTCGAACGGCAAGACCTGCACGATAGCCCGGTTGCGGCGGGCCACTTCGACGACATGACGCAGGGCTTCCGCCATTACCTTGTACCCGCCTGTCACGCGGCGCAGCGCGGCCTCGTCGATCACCGCCCACAACAACGGCTCTGTTGGACTGTCGAGGATGCGGGCCCGGTCCACCCGGAGCGCCACGAGCTCATCGATCTTCGCCTCCGAACCTGTCGGCCGGTAGGCACGGAAAACGGCCCGTGCATACGCGGGAGTCTGAAGCAGCCCCGGGATCAGCAGTGGCGCATACTGCCTGATCGCAGTGGCCTGCGCCTCCGCGTCCGCGGCCTCCGCGAAATGCTCCGGATGCTTCGACTTGGCTGCGGCCCGACAGTTTCGCGTGAAGAAGTCTGTCTCCAGCGCTTCATCCAGCATGCGCGCGCACTCGGGCTGCATGCGCCGCGTCCCCGCCTCCAGTTGCCCGATGAACGAACCACTCACGAACAACAGTTGGCCCAGTTGCTCCTGACTGAGCCCCTGCCGCTCGCGGGCGTGCCGCAGCTCCGCCCCCAGCAGGGCGCGTGGCGACGATGACGGGTCGAGGTCCTTCGGGCCTGACATGGCAACCCCTGTCCTACAGACGTGGTTGTTGGGACGCCGTATCTGGCCAGGTTAGAGACGGTTCGGACACGCTGTGTGGTGAACGGGAACACTCAGCGTGGAGGGATGGACGGGATGGGCGAGATGGAGACGACAACGGGTGACCGGCCCGCGCGGACGGTGCAGGAGGCCGTGGAGCAGCTGCGGGCCGCCCTGCACGAGGTGGGGATCATCCTGCCGTCGCTGCGGATCGACCCGGTCTCGGGCGCGCACGGTGACCCCTACGCCCTGGTGGACCTGGGCCGTTGCAACCTGGGCGTGGCCTCACGGCTGGCGGCGGCCCTGCGTGGGGCGGGGGGTGACGCGTGAGCGGGGCGTACGTCCTGGATGCGCGCAGCGGGCGGATCGGGGAGGTCATGGGGCACCTGGGCGGGCGGGTGCAGCTGCGGCCTGTGGGTGGCGGGCGGGAGTGGGACTGTCTGCCGCAGGACGTGGAAGAGGCGGCGCCCGCCGAGGTGCTGCGGGAGAGGGTGCGGCGGTTGAATCGCGACACGTGCTCTCGTGTGGCCCTCGGCCGGCAGGAGGCGTAAGAAGAGCTACCATCGATGCATAAACTTTGAGGTGAAGTGCATGCATGGAGGTGGCCGATGTCCCGCACCATGATCGACCTGGACGATGCACTTGTGGCCGAGGCAGCGGAAATACTGGGTACGACGACCAAACGAGCCACGGTGAATGGCGTGCTTGCGGAGTTCGTGGCCGCGGCGAAGCGGCGGCGGTTCGTGGAGCTCCTCGAGGAAGGGGTGCTCGACGACCTGGCGGATCCTGAAGTGATGGCGGGGGCATGGCGGTAGAACGGTTTCTGGTCGACAAGAGTGCGTGGGAGCGCTTCAGGCACTCCCCGGTCAAGGCCCGCCTGCTGCCGCTCGTCGAGAGAGGGCTGGTGGCCACGTGTGCCGTGGTCGACCTGGAGATCCTCTACAGCACGCGGAACGGGGCAGATCACGCCCGGGTCAGGATGCTGCGCGAAGGGTTCGACTGGCTGCCGTGCACTGACGAGATCGGGATACGGGCGGTGCAGGTGCAGGGATTGCTGGCCGCCAAGGGGCAGCATCGCCGTACATCCGTCGCGGACCTTCTGATCGCGGCCGTTGCCGAACGCCACGGTGTGACCCTGCTGCACTATGACGCGGACTTCGAGGGGATCGCCGAAATCACCGGCCAGGCCACCGAATGGGTGGTGGAGCGCGGCAGCGTCCCGTAGCCCGCGCGTGGCCGGGATCACAGGGGTCGCCCCCCGGGCGCTCGGAATGGTTCGGGGAGCCGGGGGGTTTCAGTGGGAGAGGCACTCGATGCATGTGCACATACCCATTGGTTCAGCGTCCCCCGAGGAGTCCCCCACGTGAGCATCACCCCGCCCGCCGCCACGCGCGCCGCCGAGATCCTTGCCCGCCCGGTGTCCATCAACGGGCTGACCGTCCCGAACCGCATCGCCATGGCACCCATGACGCGCATGTTCTCCCCGGACGGCGTTCCCGGCGAGGACGTCGTGTCGTACTACGGCCGTCGGGCCGCCGCCGGCGTCGGCCTCATCGTCACCGAGGGGACGTACGTCGGGCACGATTCCGCGGGGCAGAGCGACCGGGTGCCCCGGTTCCACGGTGAGGAGCAGCTCGCGGGCTGGGCGAAGGTCGCCGAGGCCGTGCACGCGGGCGGCGGGACGATCGTGCCGCAGCTGTGGCACATCGGTATGGTGCGCAACCAGGGTGAGCCGCCGTACGCGGACGCGCCCGCCGTCGGACCCTCCGGCATCCGGCTCGACGGCACCGAGGGCGCCGGCCGCGCGATGACCCAGCGCGACCTGGACGACGTCATCGGCGCGTTCGCCGAGGCCGCGGCGGCCGCCGAGCGCATCGGCTTCGACGGCGTCGAGCTGCACGGCGCCCACGGTTACCTCCTCGACCAGTTCCTGTGGGCGAACACCAACCGGCGCACGGACGCCTACGGCGGTGACGCGGTCGCCCGTACGAAGTTCGCCGCCGAGATCGTGGCCGCCGTACGCGAGACCGTATCGCCCGAGTTCCCGGTCATCTTCCGTTACTCGCAGTGGAAGTCGGAGGCCTACGACGCCCGGCTCGCCGAGACGCCGGAGGAGCTGGAGGCCGTGCTCGCCCCGCTCGCCGCGGCCGGTGTCGACGCCTTCCACGCCTCCACCCGCCGCTACTGGCTCCCGGAGTTCGACGGTTCCGACCTCAACCTCGCGGGCTGGACGAAGAAGCTCACCGGCAGGCCCACCATCACGGTCGGCTCGGTCGGCCTCGACGGCGACTTCATCAAGTCCTTCGCGGGCGAGGGCTCCGCGGTCAAGGGTATCGACGACCTCCTCGACCGGCTGGAGCGCGACGAGTTCGACATGGTGGCGGTCGGACGTGCGCTGCTTCAGGACCCGGAGTGGGCGGCCAAGGTGCTCGACGGCCGTCTCGACGAGCTGAAGCCCTACGACGCCGCCGCGCTGCGCACCCTCAGCTGAGCGTCAACTCGCGGGTATGGTCCGGGAGATGAGGCTCCTTCATCTCTCGGACACCCATATCGGCCGCGTCGACGGGCCCGACGGCCGTCGTGTCGACGCTGCCGACTCCCTGCGGTTCCTGCTCGGCGAACTCCGCCACCAGCGTGACGTGGACGCGGTCGTCGTCTCCGGCGACCTCGCCGACGACGGTTCGGTGGAGGCGTACACGACCGTACGGGAGCTGATCGGCGGCTTCGCGCGGTCCCTGGACGCGCCCGTCTTCTACACCACCGGCAACCACGACGAGCGGTCCGCCTTCGCGGAATTGCTGGGCAACGGGCACCCGGACGCCGTCCTCGAGTTTCCCGGCGCCGAGCGGGCCGCCGTCAGCACGGTCGGCGGCTGGCGGTTCGTGACCCTGGACTCGCTGGTGCCCGGGCAGGTCTACGGCCGGATCGGTGCTGGTCAACTGGACTGGCTGCGGGACGTGTTGAGCACCCCGGCCGCGCTGGGCACCGTCGTCGCCTTCCATCACCCCCCGATCGCTCTCGCCGTCTCGGCGACCCAGCGGGTCTTCGGGCTGCGCGACCCCGAGGGGCTTGCGGAGGTGATCCGGGGCAGTGACGTCCGCGTGCTGCTCACCGGGCACTTCCACCTCCAGCTCTTCGGGCTGCTGGCCGCCGTACCGGTGTGGGTGACGCCCGGGGTCGTCAACCGCATCGATCTGACCACCGCGCCCGGTACCGAGCGGGCGGTGCGGGGCGCGTCCGCGTCCCTCGTGGAGCTGGGCGGGGAGACGGGGCCGATGTTCCACACCCTGCACGCGCGCGATCCGCGCGCCCACGAGACGGTCTACGAGCTGGACGAGGAGCGGACCCGGGAGGTCATCGCGCGCCACGGCTGAGGCGACAGAGGGCCTGGGGTGGGGTGGGGTGGCTGGGGCGCCGGAGGTCGGTGGCTGGGATGGGCTGGCCGGGGTGGCTGAGGTGCCTGGGGCCGGGTGGCTGGGGTGGCTGGGTTCCGGAGTCGGCTGCTTTCTCCCTGATCAGGGCCTCCGCTGTCGCCGGGTGACGCAGGCGTGGGGAATTTATCTTGCTTAACTCAATCAATCTACATAAGCTTGCTTGAGTCAAGCAGTTCAATCCCTCGTGTATTCCGACGGAGGCCCTGTCATGTCCGACGCCCTTGCCCGACCCGCCGCGGCGGGAACATCCGCCCCGCCGAGGTCGAACGCCGTGGTGGCGGTGCTGGCCCTGGCCGGGATCGTCGTCTCGCTGATGCAGACCCTGGTCATCCCGATCGTCCCCGAGCTGCCCAGGCTGCTGGACGCGCCCGCCTCCGACACCGCCTGGGCGGTCACCGCCACGCTGCTCGCCGCGGCCGTCGCCACCCCGGTCGTGGGGCGGCTCGGCGACATGGTCGGCAAGCGGCGGATGCTGCTCACCAGCATCGTGCTGCTGGTGGCCGGCTCGGTGGTCTGCGCCCTCGCCGACTCCCTCGTACCGATGATCGCCGGCCGTGCGCTCCAGGGCCTGTCGGCCGCCGTGGTGCCGCTGGGCATCAGCATCCTGCGGGACACGGTGTCCGCCGAGAAGCTCGCCGGTTCGACCGCGGTGATGAGCGCCTCCCTCGGCGTCGGCGGCGCGCTCGGTCTGCCCACCGCCGCGTTCATCGCGGACAACTGGGACTGGCACATCCTCTTCTGGACCTCCGCCGCCCTCGGCGTCGTCTCCTTCCTGCTCGTGCTGACGTTCGTCCCGGAATCGCGGAACCGCGTCGGCGGCCGCTTCGACCTCGTCGGCTCGCTCGGACTGTCGGCCGGTCTGGTCTCGCTGCTGCTGGCCGTGTCCAAGGGCGCCGACTGGGGCTGGACCTCCGGTACGACGCTGGGCCTGGGTGCCGGCGCCGTCCTGATCCTGGCGGCCTGGGGCCGGTGGGAGCTGAAGGCGAAGCAGCCGCTGGTCGACCTGCGCACCACCGCCAAGCCCCAGGTGCTCTTCACCAACCTCGCCTCGATCGCCCTCGGCTTCTCGATGTTCGCGATGTCCCTGGTCCTGCCCCAGCTCCTCCAGCTGCCCGAGCAGACCGGCTACGGCCTCGGCAGGTCGATGCTGACCGTCGGACTGGTGCTGGCCCCGCAGGGCCTGGTCATGATGGTCATGTCCGCCGTGTCCGCCAAGGTCACCAAGGCCAAGGGCCCCAAGGTCACCCTGATGATCGGCGCGCTGATCGTCGCCTCCGGCTACGGCCTGAACATCCTGCTGATGTCCGAGGTCTGGCACCTGATCCTGGTGTCCTGCATCATCGGCGCCGGTGTCGGCTTCACCTACGGAGCGCTCCCGGCCCTGATCATGGGCGCGGTGGACCCCTCCCAGACGGGCGCGGCCAACAGCCTCAACACCCTGATGCGGTCCCTGGGCACCAGCTTCGCCAGTGCCATCGCCGGTGTGATCCTGGCCCAGATGACCACCGACTTCGGCGGCTACGCGCTGCCCTCGGAGAACGGCTTCAAGGTCGTCATGGCCATCGGCGCCGGAGCGGCCCTGGCCGCCTTCCTCCTCGCCACCTTCATCCCCAAGCGCAAGGCCCCGGCCGGGCTCTCGGTGGTGGAAGACGTTGAGGAGGGCACTCCGGTCAAGGCGTGAACGCCGACTGACGGCCCGGAAGTGTCCTGGCCTGCCGGGGGCCGACCACCTGCCGGGGCCGACCGATCGGCTGGAAGCCAACTGACCTGCCGGGGCCGACCGATCGGCTGGAAGCCAACTGACCTGCCGGGGCCGACCGATCGGCTGGAAGCCAACTGACCTGCCGGGGCCGACCGATCGGCTGGAAGCCGACTGACCTGCCGGGGCCGACCGATC
>NZ_JBHWUU010000088.1:12062-40908 GCF_042737375.1 Streptomyces sp. NPDC060000 | reverse complement strand
AGGGCGGCCGAAGCCGCCGCGGTGGCCAGGATCATGCGAGCTGAACGCATCTGATGGTCCTTCCGTCGCGACCGGGCAGCCGACACCTCGTCAGCTGACACGACCCGGCCCGACGTGATCCACCGTCAGCCAACGAGCGCCTCTCCACCACTCAAGGCGCTCACCCGGGTGAACCCGGCCGCCGCCCCGGAGCTCTCCGCCGTCCAACCGCCCTTTTGGCGGCGACCACTCCAACGGAGCAGCCGCGAAACGATCAGCGGGGTGAACGGGGCCGGCATCCCATCGGCTCCGAGGGGCTCGCCACGATCCTGAGGCGGGCGTCCGGCGCATGGGCGGACCTGGACCTTTCCCGCTGTGAAGCCTGTTCCGCCTCCTGTTCCGCATCCTGTTCCGCCCCCGTTCCGCGCCCGGTTCGACCTCTGTTCACATCCCGGTTCAGACCCCCGTCCCGCCCTCCCCTCCCGACCCTCACTTCCGACGAGGAGGTGCGTCGGACCCGGCACGCCGGCCGGGTTCCGCCGGCCGGATCCAGGGCGCCCACCGCACCGGCCGCACCTGCTGACAGGAGGTCACCCCACGGTTCCCGGATCCGGGGCGACTGCGTCCCGGACGGTCGCTTCAGGACGGCCGGTCCAGGACGGCCAGCAGGTGTTCGGCGAACTCCTTCGGGCATTCGACGGCCCCGAGGTGGCCGCCCGGGAACTCCTCGAGCCGTGATCCCAGGAGCCCCGCGAGGCGCGCGGCGGGCCCGTACAACGGGATCTGACGGCGGGAGTCGCGCCCCGCGGCCGGCACCAGTTTGTGGGCCACGGGCCGCAGCGCCGCCAGGTCGGTCCGGACCGAGGAGAACGGACGGAGCACACGTCCCAGGAAGACCGGGAGATTGGCGTGCATCCGTACGGCCATCTCCCGGATCTCCGGCGGCAGTTCCGTCGGCCGCGCGGGCGCCTGCCCGGCCGCTCCGTCCGCCAGTCCCTCGGCGAACCGGGCCATGGCGGCGTCGGCGCCTTCGGTGTGGAGGGTCTCGCGCACCTCGGCGAACAGCGCTCTATGCGGGGCGGGGTCCGCCAAAAGTTCCAGCAGCGGCGGCTCGTGCGCGACCACCCGGCGCAGCCGCCCCGGGTGCCGGGCCAGCAGATCCACCGCGACGACGGCACCGGAGCTGCAACCGAGGACGACCGCCTCCTCGTCCGGGGCGAGCAGGCCGAGCAACCGGTGGGCGTCGTCGCTCCACACCGGCACCTGTTCGTCGGCGCGGGGAGCGTCTGCCGGGCCGTCGAGAGGGCTGCGGGACAGGCCGCGCGGGTCGTACGAGACCACCGTGTACCGGGTGGCCAACCGCGGCGCCATGCCCGCGTACAGCCCGGCGTCCCCCGCGCCGCCGGGGATGAGCAGCAGGACGGGCCCGCTGCCGAGCGTCTCGTAGTGGAGGGTGGCGCCGGGCACTGCCAGGGTGCCGGTCCGCTGCGGATGCATCGTTTGCTCCTGTGGGGTGTCGGTGTCGGTGTCGGTGTCGGGGTCGCGGTTCGTGTCGGGGCGGGGCCCTGCCCTTCCCTGCCTTGCCCCGCCCCGATTCCTAGTGTCCCTAGGTTTTTGCCTAGCTCAAACAGGTTTTTCGGCGCCCGTTGTGTCTGCGGGCTCTGAACAGCCGGAAGGGGCCATCCGTAACTCTGGGTAACTCCGCTCCTGTCGTACAGTCGAAGCCGGGGGAGGAAGACCGGGGAGGGGATGACGTGCCGCTGGTGCCGGTGCGGTTCGCGGTCCTGGGGGCCGTGCGGGTCTTTCGGGGGGACGTGGAACTGGAGCTCGCAGGACCGCAGGAACGTGCCTTCCTGGCTCTGCTGCTGGTAGGAGCGGGACGGCCGGTCGCCGTGGGCGAGGTCGTCGACGTGCTGTGGGGGGCGGATCCGCCGCGCAGCGCGGTCAACGTCGTCCGGCGTCACGTCGGTTCGCTGCGCCGGCTGCTGGAGCCCGGCCTCGCCGCCCGCGCGGAGGGTCGCTGGCTGGTGCGGGACGCGGGCGGATACCGGCTGGTTACCGACGGTGACTCCTCGGACCTCCTGAGGTTTCGCGCGCTGTGTGAGGAAGGGTGCCGGATCGCGGACCGGGCACCCGTGCGGGCGCTCGAACTCCTCACCGGAGCACTGTCGCTGTGGCGCGGGCCGGTCGCCGCCGGCATCTCCGGGCTGGCCCGTGCGCACCCGGCGTTCGAGGCGGTGGAACGTGAGCGGCTCGCCGCCGTGCGCCGGGCGACGGACGCCGCGCTGCGCGCCGGGACGCCGGACGCGGTCCTGCCCGAGCTGCGACCGGCCGCCGCACGGCACCCGTTGGACGAACACCTCCAGGCGGGGCTGCTCCGCGCGCTCGCGGCGGTCGGCCACCGCTCGGAGGCCCTGGCCGCGTACGAGGCCGTACGGGCACGGCTGGCCGAGGAACTGGGAATCGACCCGGGGGCGGAACTGCGCGACGCGCGCGACGCGGTTCTGTACGGGGTGCGGGACTCGCAGGACGGGCAGGGCGCCCTGGCTGGTGCTGGTGCCGGTGCCGGTGCCGGTGCCGGGGTCGGGGTCGGGGTGGGTTCGGGCGGTGCGGGTGGTGGTGGTGAGGGCGCCGGCGTCGGTGGTGCCGGTGAGGGTGATGGCGTCGGTGCGGGCGCCGCTGTCGGTCGTTCAGATGCCGGGGCGGGTGCTGGGGTCGGGGTCGGGGTGGGTTCCGGCGGTGCGGGTGCCGGTGATGGTGTCGGCGTCGGTGGTGCCGAGTTCGGTGATGGCGTTGCCGTCGTCGGTGGTGCCGAGTTCGGTGCGGGTGTCGGCGTCGTTGGTTTCGGCGCCGATCCGGGTGCTGGGTCGGCGCCGTCCGGGGGGCCGGTCCCGGCGCCCGGTGCTCCGGGCGCGGACGGTGCCGCCGGGCGGGCAGCCGCCCAGCCGCCGCTGCCCTCCCATCCGACACCCGCCCAACTGCCGCACGACATAGCGGTGTTCACCGGGCGGGACGTCGAACTCGACGAGGCTTTCGCGCTGTCCGGTGCGGACGGGTCGCGGCCCGGGACCGTGGTGATCAGCGCCATCGGCGGTATGGCGGGCATCGGCAAGACCACGCTCGCGGTGCACTGGGCGCACCGGGTCGCCGACCGGTTCCCCGACGGGCAGCTCTACGTCAACCTGCGCGGCTTCGACCCGTCCGGCATCGTCATGGACCCGGGGGAGGCCGTCCGGGGGTTCCTCGACGCCCTCGGTGTACCGCCGGAACGGATCCCGCACGGGGTCGACGCGCAGGCCGCGCTCTACCGCAGCGTGCTCACCGGCCGGCGGGTCCTCGTGGTGCTGGACAACGCGCGTGACACCGAGCAGGTGCGGCCGCTGCTGCCCGGTTCGGCCGGCTGTCTGGCGATCGTCACCAGCCGCGACGAACTGTCGGGGCTCGTCGCCGCCCATGGCGCCCACTCCCTGACCCTGCACCCGTTCGACGCCGCCCAGGCACGGGCGTTCCTGGTCCGCCGGCTCGGCGCCGAGCGGGTCGCGGCCGAGCCGAGGGCGGCCGGTGAGATCAGCGAGCTGTGCGCCGGACTGCCCCTCGCCCTGGCCTGCGTGGCCGCCCGGGCCGCCGGCCACCCGCACTTCCCGCTCGCCGCCGTCGCCCTCGAACTGCGCGAGGCCCACGGCAGCCTCGACGCCTTCGCCCGCTCCGACGCCTCCGTCGACGTCGGCACGGTCTTCTCCTGGTCCTCGCGCGCGGTCTCGGACGAGGCCGCGCGGCTGTTCCGGTTGCTCGCCCTGCATCCTGGTCCGGACTTCTCCCCGGCGGCCGCGGCCGCCCTCGCGGGCCTGCCCGTACGCCGGACCCGGCCGCTGCTGGCCGAGCTGACCGGTCTGCACCTCGTCGCCGAACACAGTCCGGCCCGCTACGCCTTTCACGACCTGCTGCGTGCCCACGCCGGTGAACTCGTCCACGAGCGGGACACCGAGACCGACCGCCGGGCGGCCCTGGACCGGCTGTACCACCACTACCTGCACACCGCCCACGCCGCGGACCGGCTGCTGGCCCCCAACGCGGACCCGCTGCCCCCGCCGACCGCGCCCGAGGGCGTCCACCCCGAACCCCTCGCCGGTGACGACCGCGCCCTGGCCTGGCTCACCGCCGAGCACGCGGTGCTGCTCGCGGTGGTCGACACGGCCGCCGCGTCGGGGCAGCCCGCGCAGGAACGTCTCGCCTGTCAACTGGCCTGGTCCCTGGAGCCGTTCTTCGACCGGCGCGGTCACTGGCACGACGGGCTCGCCGTGCAGCGCACCGCGCTCGACACCGCCCGACGGCTCGCCGACCCGGCGCTGGAGGCCCGCGGCCTGCGCGGACTGGCCCGGGTGGAGGGCCGGCTCGGGCTGCACCCGAGGGCCGTTCCCCGACTGGAACGGGCCCTTGAGCTCTTCACCGAACTGGGCGACGACACCGGCCGCGCCCAAACCCACCGCAGTCTCGGCTGGGAGTGCGATCAGCAGGGCGATCTGCCCGGCGCCCTGCGCCACAACCAGGTCGCCCTCGGCCTGTTCCGTGCCCTCGGCGACCGTGCCGCGCAGGCCAGCGTCCTGAACTCGGTCGGCTGGTACCACGCTCTGCTCGGCGAGTACCGGCACGCCCTGACGCACTGTTTCGAGGCGCTCACCATGCTCCAGCAACTCGGCGACCGCTACGGCCAGGCCGCCACCTGGGACAGCATCGCCTACGCCCACCACCACCTCGGTCGTCACCCGCACGCGCTCCTCGGGTACCGCAACGCCCTCGCCCTGCTGCGTGACCTGGGCGTGCCGTACGTCGAGGCCGACATCCTCGTCCGGGTCGGCGACACCCACCTCGCCACCGGCGACCACGAGGGCGCCCGCACCGCGTGGGAGCAGGCTCTCGTCCTCTTCAGGGGCCTGAACCACCCCGACGCCGAGCGGGTCGAGGCGCTGCTGACCACACGGGACGGCCACGCCGGTGCCGTCTGACCTCCCGCATCCGCCCCCGCACCGGCCCCCGCCGGCCGGAGACTCCTTGGGGGAGGCGATGCGCTTCGAGGTGCTGGGGCCCGTACGGGTGTGGCGGGAGGAGCGGGAGCTCGATCCCGGCTTCCCCCAGCAACGCGCCCTGCTCGCCCTGCTCCTGGCGCACGCGGGCCGGTCGGTGCCGACGGGCGAGATCCTCGACGTGCTGTGGGGCGAGCGGCCGCCCGCGAGCGCGCTGAACGTGGTGCGGCGTTACGTCGGCGCGTTGCGGCGGCTGCTCGAACCGGGGCTGCCGCCCCGTGCCCCGGGGCGGCGGCTGCTGCGCCGTCCCGGCGGCTACCTCCTGGAGGCGGCCACCGACGAGGTCGATCTGCTGCGTTTTCGTGAGCTGACCCGGCAGGGCAAGCGGGCGGCGGCCACCGGACGGCCCGGGACGGCGGCCCGGCAGTTGGTGCGGGCGCTGGGGGAGTGGCGGGGGCCGGTGGCGATGGGGGCGCCGGCATCGGTGCGCGAACACGTGCAGTTCACGGCCGTGCAACGGGAACTCCTCGAGACGGCCCGGCTGGCGGCCGACGCGGCGCTGCTGTGCGGTCGCGCCGAGCAGGCGCTGCCCGCTCTGCGCCGGGCCACGGCGCACGATCCCCTCGACGAGTCGCTGCACGCCAGGCTCGTGCTGTCCCTGGCCGCCTGCGGACTCCAGGCGGAGGCCCTGGGAGCGTACGAGGACATCCGCCGCCGTCTCTCCCGCGAACTGGGCCTCACCCCGGGCGGAGAACTGGCGGCGGCGCACGCCCGCGTACTGCACCAGGACGTGGGACGACGACCGAGAAGCGGCCCGGTCGTCCACCTCGGCCGCCCAGCCAAACCCCCCAGCCCAGTCGAACCCCCCAGCCCGATTGAACCCACCAGCCCAGCCAAACCCCCCACCACCCCATCCCGGCCCCCTGCCCTGGCTGGGGCTGTTATCCCGGCGCCTGCCTTGCCTGGGGTTGCCGCCCCGGCGCCTGCCTTGCCTGGGGCTGCCACCCTGGCGCCTGCCTTGCCTGGGGTTGCCGCCCCGGCGCCTGCCTTGCCTGGGGTTGCCGCCCTGGCCCCTGCCTTGCCTGGGGTTGCCGCCCTGGCCCCTGTCCTGCCTGGGGTCGCCGCCCCGGCGCCTGCCGTGCCTGCGGTCTCCGATCCGGCGCACTCCGGGCTGCGCGGCCCCGGGTCCGCCCGCCCCAAAACCACGACCTCCGTCCCCGTGGGCCCGCGTGGGGGCGGGCTCAGGAAGCCCGCCTCCGACGGTGTCGGCGGCCTCGGTCACTCGGCGGGGGCATCCGCCGGTGGTGGCGACGCCGCGTCTGTGCGGGCTGCTCGGTTGCCGTCGTCTCTTTCCTCCTTCGTGGGGCGGGCGGTCGAGTCGGAGTGGCTGGAGAGGGCGGCCGGCGCGGCGGCGGGGGTCGTGCTGGTCGGAGGGATGGCCGGGATCGGCAAGAGCTCCCTCGCGCTGCACTGGGCGCACCGGATCGCCGGCCGTTTCCCCGACGGACAGGTGCACGTGGCGCTGCGCGGCTCCGATCCGGCCCGGTCCGCCGTGGAGCCGGCCGACGCGCTGCGGGGGATGCTCGCGGCGCTCGGCGTGCCCGCGCCCCGCGTGCCGGACGGTCTCGACGCCCTGACCGGCAGGTACCGCACCCTCCTCGCCCGTCGGCGGGTCCTCGTAGTCCTCGACGACGCCGCCGGCACCGGCCAGCTGCGCCCGCTGCTGCCCGCCGGGCCGGGCTGTCTCGCGCTGGTGACCAGCCGCCACGCCCTGCCCGGACTGGTCGCCTCGGGAGCGCGACCGCTGCGCCTTGCGCCGCCGTCCGCCGAGGACGCGCTCGCGCTGCTGGCCGGACGGATCGGTGGAGAGCGGGCGGCCGCCGAACCCCGCGCCGCCGCCGAGATCGTCGCCCGATGCGGCCGGCTGCCGCTCGCGCTGGCCACCGTCGCCGCGCGGGCCGTCCGCCGGCCGGACATCCCGCTCGCCCAGGTGGCCGCCGACCTGCGCGCGGCCCACGGCGGTCTCGACGCCCTCGCCGCCACCCGCGAGGCCTTCCTGAGCTCCTACCGGCTCCTGCCGCCGGACAGCGCGCGGCTGTTCCGGCTGCTGCCCCGCGTCGAGGGAGCCGACATCACCCCGGCCGGGGCCGCCGCGCTCACCGCACTGCCGGTCCGCCGGGCCCGGCTGCTGCTCGGCGGGCTCGCCGACGCCCACCTCCTCACGGAATCCGCGCCGGGCCGCTACACCCTGCACGTCCTGCTGCGCGCCTTCGCCACGGAACGCGCCGAGGCGGAGCGCCGCTCGCACGGCTCGTGAAGGCGCTGTCACTTCGTTGTCACTCTTTTTGCACATCCGTCGAACTACCGTCCGGACGACGTGATCGACGGTCCCCCGGAGGCTACGGCTGAAGATGCCCAGCACCAGCACCAGCACCAGTACCTGTGACAGCGCCCGCACCCTCGACCCGCCCGTGAGCCGGACACCCGTGGGCGTCGAGATCATGACGGGCCAGGAGACGCCCGCCCGGCTGCCGGGGGAGGCGTCGCCGCACCCCGCGCACCGGCTTCTCGCCCGTGACGCCGGGGAGTACCTCTTCGTCGGTCTGCGGGGCGGCGGCCGACCGGTCACCTCTCCGCACGAGCCGCACGAGCCGCTCGACGCCACCGCGCCCCACGAGCCGTTCGATGCCCCCGGCCTGCCGCTGGCGCCCGGGGACGTCTGCTTCTACGACGTCCACCGCGTTCCCGCGCTCGACTTCCGCGAGCCGTTCCGGGCGACGACGTTCCTCCTCCCGGCCGACCTGCTCGGCCTGGCGGACTCCGACGTGGGGCGGATCGCGCGGACGCCGGTCGCCCGCTCCTCCCGGCTCGGCACCCTGCTGTCGCCGCTGCTGTCCGACCTGGCCCGGGCCACGGCCGAGGCGCGGCCCCCGGTGGGCGAGATGCTCGCCTGGAACGCGGTGAACCTGCTGGCCACCCTCGCCGCCGAGCAGTTGGGCACAGCGGCACCCGGCACGACCGGAGCACCCGGAACGCCCGCAGCCCCGGGGGAACCCGGAACGCAGGGGGCTCCCGGGACGCCGGACTCATCCGGCGCGCGGTCCCCGGTGCTGGGGCGCATCCTGGAGTACGTCGAACTGCACCTGACCGACCCGGACCTGTCCCCGGAGACCATCGCCCGGGCCCACCACATCTCCGTGCGGTATCTGCACAAGCTGTTCAGGGACGAGGGCACCACGGTGGGCCGGTGGATCCTGCGCCGCCGTCTCGAGGAGTGCCGACGCGACCTGATGCGCCACGGCCGTGGAAGCCGGACCATCGCGGCGGTGGCAGCCCGGTGGGGTTTCCTGAGCGCCACGCATTTCAGCCGGGTCTTCAGGTCCGCCTACGGCATGTCCCCGCGCGAATGGCGGGACACCGCCGGGCGCGGCGCGCGGACCGGACCTCGTTGATCGTGGGGACCCCAATGTGTCAGGGGAAGGAATTGAACCGTTCGCCACCGGACTGCCTACGAATTCAGCACGAGTTCGCGTGAATGACTACGCGTGAATGACTTCGCGTGAACGACACGAGGGAATTCCACCGGTGCGCCGGTTTGCGAGACCCGTGTTCTGTGCACTGTGAGCACAGCGTCCGTGCACGGGTGGACACATTCCGACCGCGGGGCGGATTTAGCGTGACGGGGCAAGACAGCGCACATCGATAGCAGCAGGAGATGCCATGTCCGACGTCGTCGAACCGGTCACGCCGGTGCTCGAACCGGAGGCCGCGGCGTTCGCCGAGGCGACCGCCAACCCGCCGTACCTCTTCGACCTGCCGCCGGCGGAAGGGCGTAAGGCCGTCGACGAGGTCCAGTCCGGGGAGATCCACAAGCCGGCGGTGGACGAGGAGTGGATCACCGTCTCCGGCGGGCCCACGGGCAGTGTCCGTGCCCGCATCGTCAAGCCGGCCGGCGCCGAGGGCACGCTGCCGGTGATTCTCTACATCCACGGCGCGGGCTGGGTGTTCGGCAACGCGCACACCCACGACCGGCTGGTGCGTGAGCTGGCCGTCGGTGCCGAGGCGGCGGTCGTCTTCCCCGAGTACGACCTCTCGCCCGAGGCCCGTTACCCGGTCGCCATCGAGCAGAACTTCGCGGTCGCCCGGTGGATCGTCGAGCAGGGGGCGTCCAAGGGTCTGGACGCCGGCCGGCTGGCCGTCGCCGGTGACTCCGTCGGCGGCAACATGACCGCGGCCCTCACGCTGATGGCCAAGGAGCGCGGTGGTGTCCCGCTGGTGCAGCAGGTGCTGTTCTACCCGGTCACCGACGCGAGCTTCGACACCGGTTCGTACCACCAGTTCGCGACCGGCTACTTCCTGCGCCGCGACGGCATGCAGTGGTTCTGGGACCAGTACACGACCGACGAGGCCGAGCGTGCCCAGATCACGGCGTCTCCGCTGCGCGCCACCACCGAGCAGCTCAAGGACCTGCCCCCGGCCCTGGTCATCACCGGCGAGGCCGACGTGCTGCGCGACGAGGGCGAGGCCTACGCCAACAAGCTGCGCGAGGCCGGCGTCCCGGTCACCGCGGTGCGCTTCCAGGGCATCATCCACGACTTCGTGATGCTCAACGCCCTGCGTTCGACCTACGCCGCCGAGGCCGCCATCACGCTGGCCGTGGGCACCCTGCGCGACGCCCTGCACGCCTGACCTCCGGGAGAAGCACCGTCATGACCACCACCCCCACCGTCGTCCTCGTCCACGGAGCGTTCGCGGACGCGGCCAGCTGGTCCGGCGTCATCGCCGAACTCCAGGGCCACGACATACCCGTGATCGCCCCGCCGAACCCGCTGCGCGGCCTCGCCTCCGACGCCGCGTACGTGGCCTCCGTGGCCGCCCAGATCGACGGCCCCGTGATCCTCGTCGGCCACTCCTACGGCGGCGCCCTCATCACCGTGGCCGGCACCACGGAGAACGTCGTCGGCCTCGTCTACGTGGCCGCGTACGCCCTGGAGGAGGGCGAGAGCCTCGGCCAGCTCCAGGGTCGCTTCCCGCTCTCGTCACTGGTCAGCAACCTCAAGGAGTGGACGTACCCGGTGCCGGGCGGCGACCCGGCCGTCGAGGTCACCATCGCCGAGGACGCCTTCCCTTCGGTGTTCGCCGCCGACCTGCCCGCGGGCGTCACCAAGATCCTCGCCGCCGCCCAGCGTCCGCTGGCCGCCGCCGCGTTCGAGGAGACCGCCGCCGCTGCCGCCTGGCACACCAAGCCGTCCTGGGCGCTGATCGCCGGCGCGGACGAGGCCATCAACCCCGAGGTGGAGCGCTTCGGCGCCAAGCGGGCCGGGGCGACGGTCGTCGAGCTCGACGGTGCCTCGCACGCCGTCGCGGTGTCCCAGCCGAAGGCGGTCGCGGACCTGATCCTGGACGCGGTCCGCGCGACGGGCTGACGCCCACCGAGCTCGGCCGCGCGGACGAGACCCCTGTACTCGTCCGCGCGGGCCCGCCCGTCACCAGGTCACCGGCGGGTGCCTGGTAATTCGGCGCCGGAAGCCCGACACCGGCCCCGTTCCTGACCCACCTCGCCCCGGACCGGCCCGTGTGCGCGGGCCGTCAGCGGCTCCGCGCGCGTCGTACGAGGTCGGCGGCGGCCTGCGGCCACTCGGGGCGGTCGAAGGCGAAGCCCGCGTCGAGCAGACGGCCGGGGACGACGCGCCGGCTCTTGAGGAGCAGTTCGGTGTCCGAGCGCAGGGCGAAGGCGCCGAGTCCGGCCATCCACTTCGTCGCCGGCAGGCCCACCGGCACACCCCACGCACCGCGCAGCGCGCGCATGAAGGCCCGGTGGGGGAGGGGGGCGGGGGCGGACAGGTTCACCGGCCCGGCGAGGTCGTCCCGGTCGACGAGGAACCCGACCGCGCGGACGAAGTCGTCGTCGTGGATCCAGGACACGTACTGACGGCCACCCGCGACCGGGCCGCCGAGGCCGAGGCGGGTGAGCCGCGACAGGACGTCGAACACCCCGCCCCGGTCCGGGCTCATCACCATCGCGGCCCGCAGGGCCACCTTGCGGGTGCGCGGGGTGTCGGCGTTCTCCTGCTCGCGCTCCCAGGCGGTCGCGATGTCCACGCTGTGGCGCCAGTAGTCGGGGACGCCCGGTTCGGCTCCGCCGGTCATGCCGGTGGCCTCGTCGTTGGGGGCGTCGAACCGGTGGGCGTAGACGGTGGCGGTGCTCATCTGGAGCCAGACCCGCGGGGGCCGCGCGGCGGCGGCGATCGCCCGGCCCACGACCCGGGCCGAGTCCACCCGTGAGTCCATCATGGCCCGCAGGTTGTCCGGTGTGTAGCGGCAGCTGACGCTGCGGCCGGCCAGGTTGACGACTACGTCACTGCCGTCGACCGCCTGGGTCCAGGGGCCGGGGGTGCGGCCGTCCCACAGGATCTCGCCATGGCCCGTGGGCCGCCTGCTCAGCACCACGACCTCGTGCCCGGCCGCGGTCAGCGCGCGGCGCAGCACGGTCCCCACCTGCCCGGTCCCGCCGGGTAGCACGATCTTCACGAGTAGGGTCCCCTCCCTGTCGGAAGGAGACCCTACTACTATTTTGAACGCGTTCAAAATGCTTCCGACGGGTCCTTCGGTCTTAGCTGCCGTGCACCTCCAGCGCGGCCCGGACCCCCGACTCCAGCGCGCCCTCGATCCACGACGGCTTGACCGAGGTGTGGTCGCCCGCGAAGCGCAGCGGGCCCTCGGCGGAGCGGATGGCGCTCAGCAGTTCCGTGTGCTGGCCGGGGAGCAGAACGGACGCCTCCCCGTAGGCATACGGGTCACGCAGCCAGCTCTGGGTGCGGCCCACGCCCGTGTAGAAGACCTCGACACGCCGGCCGTAGACCTGCTGGAGCCCGCGCAGGGCGTGCGGGTAGCGCGCGTCGTCGTCGAGGGAGTCCCAGCGGGAGGCGTCGTCGGCCCAGCTGTAGGAGGCCAGGACGACACCGCCCGCGCTGCCGGCGACCGGATGGGACGGGTTGATCATGAACCTGTTGGAGTTGTCGGAGACCGAGCCCCCGCCGACGATGTGCGCCGCCTCCGGCTGGTCCCGGCCGGCCCACCGGTTGGCGGCGTAGTGCACGCGCTGTCCCGCGGTGATGTGTCCGGGCGGCACGGACGGATGCCCGCCGAGCAGGCTCCCGTCGACCGGTGCCCGGCCCGACCGGTAGTCCTCGTACAGCCCCGGCCGTACGGCGTCGAGTTCCCGCTTCCAGTCCGCCTCGTCGAACTCCCACCAGCGGCGGCTGAACTCCAGCAGCACCTTGGTCGCGCTGTCGTAGTGCAGCTCCGCGACGGAACGCCGCTTCCTGTACGACATCAGCGGACTGACCTGCACCTGGCGCAGCCCCGAGAACGGCACCGTGACGATCGCGAGGTCGGCGGTGAACTCCTCGCGCACGACCTTGCCGCCGCGTCCCTCGGAGACGGTGTCGATCCATACGTGCGGCCCGTCGGCGCGCACGTGCGAGGTGTTGTCGTCGCCCTGCCGGTCCGGCGCCCAGTACTCGATGTGCGTCGCGCGCCGGTCGAGCCGCAACACGTCGGAGACCTGCTTCAGCAGCGCGTCCGGGAGCGTCGCCGTGCCGCCGATCAGCTCCCAGAACTCGGTGTCCGGGCTGATGAGCGAGGCGCTGATGAAGCTGTGGATGAAGGACAGCGGGAGCCGGGAGGTGAGGTTCTCCAGGGTGCCGACCAGGTCGAGCGTCCGCTCGTCGAGGCCCGCCTCCTCGGTCAGGAACCGGTACATCGACCAGTCCCCGAACCGCTGCACGACCCGCGCCCAGCCCCGCACCCGCTCCGGCAGCGGCTTGTCCACCCGTTTGCCGTCGGCCCCACGGGTGCTGAACTCGTCGCGTACCGGGTCCAGGGCCTCCCGCAGGATGGTCGCGGACGGGGTGTCCCAGTACTTTTGCGGCACTCCGAAGGACCGGTTGACCCGGCGCGGCGACTTCGCGTAGGCGGAGCGGCGCACCCGGACGCCGTTGACGTGCAGCCAGGCGTTGTTGACGGGCTTGCCGTTCGCGTCGACGTCCACGAGGTGGAACCGGCGTTTCTTGACGCCCAGTTGGCTGATCAGCCCCATGACCAGCGGATGACTGCCGGGGATCCGCATGGCGCCCGCCTCCGCGTACTGGCGTGCGTCGGCGAACGCCTGCGCCGCCTGCTCGTGCCCGCCGGTGCGGAACGTCTTGACGCGGCCGCCGACCCGGTTGCCGTTGGCCTCCACGAGCGTGACGTGATGCCCGGCCCGCTTCAGCAGCCAGGCGGCCACCAGCCCGGCGGGCCCGGCGCCGATCACGAGGACCTTCTTCCCGGCCCCGGTCCTGGCGCGGGGCAGACCCTCCGCGAGGACCTTCTCGTACAGCGGCACGAGCGGCCGGTCGTGCTCGTCCACCACCAGCAGCGCCCGGGCGACCGTGAGGCAAGCCGCCCAGTCGGCGGTGGACCTGGGCGCGGAATCGGGTTGCCGGGGGAGGGCCGCGGCCGGGGCGGCGACCGCGAGGGCGGCGGTCGTCGCCGTGGCCGCGGTGGCGGCCGTGAACCGTCGGCGGGAGAGCCGGACGGCGTCTACAGAAGTGGAAGGATTGTCCATGTGTCCTGGATACGGGCAGGACGCAGGTGCGCGGACGCGCTCCGGTGGATCATCACCTGTATGTGCGAGCGCACCGGCGGGGGAGTGCTCCCGCAGTGCCTCCGGCGCAACTGATGGGCGGGCGTGGGGGGTTTGCGCCGCCCACCGGCCCGTCGTCTATCAGGTCAAGCGTCCCGGACCCTTGACTCGGTGGGGGATCCGGCTCGATCCTCATCGCACTATCTTGCGTCGGTCATGACAATCTCATGGGCAGTCAAAGAGCCCCCGTCGACCGCGCCTTCCCGCCGACCGAGGGACGTGGGCTGTGACCATGACCGGACGCCCGTACCGCAGACGCCGGGATGTCACCGTCGTCTCCCTGCTGCTCCTCGTCCTCGCCGCGGTCCTCGGCCCCACGCCGAGCTCGGCGGCCGGCGGGGACTGGTGGACGCCGACGGCCAGGCCGAACCCCGACTCCGGGATCAATGTCACCGGCGAGCCGTTCACCGGTACCGACTCGGCGGGCGACGTACGCGGGTTCGTCGACGCGCACAACCACCTGTTCTCCAACGAGGCCTTCGGCGGGCGGCTCATCTGCGGCAAGGTGTTCTCCGAAGCCGGCGTCGCCGACGCGCTCAAGGACTGTCCCGAGCACTACCCCGACGGCACGCTCGCGCTCTTCGACTACATCACCCACGGCGGTGACGGCAAGCACGACCCGGTCGGCTGGCCGACCTTCAAGGACTGGCCGGCCTACGACTCGATGACCCATCAGGCGAACTACTACGCCTGGGTCGAGCGGGCCTGGCGCGGCGGTCAGCGGGTGCTCGTCAACGACCTCGTCACCAACGGCATGATCTGCTCCGTCTACCCCTTCAAGGACCGCAGTTGTGACGAGATGACCTCGATCCGCCTCCAGGCGAAGCTGGCGTACGACCTCCAGGCATACATCGACAAGATGTACGGCGGCACCGGCAAGGGCTGGTTCCGGATCGTCCTCGACAGCGCGCAGGCGCGTGACGTCATCAAGCAGGGCAAACTGGCGGTCGTCCTCGGTGTCGAGACCTCCGA
This sequence comes from Streptomyces sp. NPDC060000, assembly GCF_042737375.1. Lineage (NCBI taxonomy): Bacteria > Bacillati > Actinomycetota > Actinomycetes > Kitasatosporales > Streptomycetaceae > Streptomyces > Streptomyces sp. NPDC060000. The sequence goes on along the minus strand of NZ_JBHWUU010000088.1, from coordinate 26,247 downwards.
GCCGTTCGGCTGCAAGCAGATCCTCGACATCGCGCAGTGCAGCCAGCAGGACATCGACAAGGGGCTGGACGAGCTGTACGCGCTGGGCGTGCGCAGCATGTTCCTGTGCCACAAGTTCGACAACGCGCTGTGCGGCGTCCGCTTCGACGAGGGCGGCCTCGGCACGGCCATCAACGTCGGCCAGTTCCTGTCGACCGGCACCTTCTGGCAGACCGAGAAGTGCACCGGACCACAGCACGACAACCCCGTCGGCACCGCCGCCTCCGAGGCGGAGTCGGACCTGCCCGCGGGCACCGAGGTCCCCTCGTACGACGCGAACGCCCAGTGCAACACCCGGGGGCTCACCGACCTCGGCGAGTACGCCGTACGCGGCATGATGAAGCGCAAGATGATGCTGGAGATCGACCACATGAGCGTCAAGGCGGTCGGCCAGGCGCTCGACATCCTCGAGGCCGCCTCCTACCCCGGCGTCATCTCCTCGCACAGCTGGATGGACATCGACTGGACCGAGCGGGTCTACGCGCTCGGCGGCTTCGTCGCCCAGTACATGCACGGTTCCCAGGCCTTCGCCACGGAGGCGAAGCGCACCGACGCGCTGCGCGACAAGTACGGCGTGGGATACGGCTTCGGCACCGACTTCAACGGCATCGGCGACCACCCCGCACCGCGCGGCGCCGACGCCGCCGACAAGGTCACCTACCCCTTCAGGAGCGTCGACGGCGGCTCGGTCATCGACCGGCAGACCGTCGGTCAGCGCACCTTCGACTTCAACACCGACGGCGGCGCCGACGTCGGCCTGATCCCCGACTGGATCGAGGACATCCGGCTCGTCGGCGGCCAGGACGTGGTGAACGACCTCTTCCGGGGCGCCGAGTCCTACCTCGACACCTGGGGCGCCTCCGAGCAGCACCAGTCCTCCGTCAACCTCGCCAAGGGGCGGACCGGTACGGCCAGTTCCTCCGAGTCCAACCCGTTCACCAGCTACCAGCCCGGCCGGGCCGCGGACGGCGACGACTCCACCCGCTGGGCCAGTGACTGGAGCGACGACCAGTGGTGGCAGGTCGACCTGGGCTCCACCCACCTGGTCTCCCGCGTCACCCTCGACTGGGAGCGCGCGTACGGGAGGTCGTACCGCGTCGAACTCTCCACCGACGGCACCACCTGGACGACCGCGTGGTCCACCACCTCCGGCGACGGCGGCCTGGACACGGCCAGGTTCACCGGCACCCCGGCCCGCTACGTCCGGGTGCACGGCCTGGACCGGGGCACGGATTGGGGATACTCGCTGTACGAGGTGGGAGTCCACAGCGCCTGACAGGCAGTCACGGGGGAACGCACATGGCACGGATGCCGTCGGCGCAGCGGCGCCGGCAGCTGACCGAAGCGGCGATCAGGGCGATGGCCAGGGACGGCGTCCCCAGGACGACCACCCGGTCCATCGCCGCCGAGGCCGGGGTGTCCCTCAGCGTCTTCCACTACTGCTTCGACTCCAAGCAGGCACTCGTGGAGTCCGTCATCACGACGCTCACCGACCACTCGGTGAGCGTCGTGAAGGACGCGCTGCGCCCCAGGGCCACCCTGGAGGAGACCGTCCGGGCCGGCTTCCAGGCCTACTGGGACCACGTCCGCGCGCATCCCGACGAGCACATGCTGACCTACGAACTCACCCAGTACGCCCTGCGCGAGCCGGGGTTCGGTCAACTGGCCCGACGGCAGTACGAGATGTACGGCGACGCCTACACGGAACTCATCGAGCAGCTCCGCAGCGGCATGGACCTGCGGCTCCGCGTCCCCGTGTCCGTACTGGCCCGCTATCTGGCCGCCATGACCGACGGCCTGACCCTCAACTACCTCGTGCTCGGCGACGCGGGCGCCTGGACCGACATCCTGGACACGGTCACCGCCCACATCGCCGGGCTGGTCATGGCCGACGCCCCCTGAGAAGCGCCCCCTGCCCCTGCGGTCACAGGGTCCGGGCGATGAGCAGGGCGACGTCGTCATGGTCGTCGGGGTGGCGCAGGCCGTACAGCAGCAGGTCGCAGATCTCCTCGAGGGGACGGCCGGGCTCGTCCAGGAAGGTGAGCAGGACGGCCAGACGGTCGTCGATGGGGTGCTGGCGGGTCTCCACGAGGCCGTCCGTGTACAGGACCAGCAGGTCAGCGGGGTCGAGTTCGACCGTGGTGGTCTCGAAGGCGACACCGCCGACGCCGAGCGGGGCGCCGGTGGGCAGCTCCAGCAGCGTGGGGTCATGGCCGGGACCGGCCAGCGCGGGCGGCATATGGCCCGCGTTGGCGACACGGCACTGCCTGGTCCGGGGGTCGTACACCGCGTACAGACAGGTCACGATGTAGTGCTCCAGATCGCAGGTGATCTTGTCCAGGTGCCGCAGCACGGCGCCGGGGTCGAGGTCGAGATCCGCGTAGGCGCAGGTGGCGGTGCGCAGCCGGCCCATGGTGGCGGCGGCGTCGATGCCGTTGCCCATGACGTCCCCGACGACCAGGGCGGTCTTGTCGGCGGTCAGCGGAATGACGTCGTACCAGTCGCCGCCGACCTCACTGGTCGCCTGCGCGGGCTGGTAACGGGAGGCGACCTCCAGACCGGGGTGATGGGCCGCGTGGTCGGGCAGCAGACTGCGCTGGAGGGTGAGGGCGGTGTTGCGCACGCTCTCGAACCAGCGGGCGTTGTCGATGGCCACGGCGGCGCGGCCGGCCAGCTCACCGGCCAGGATGACATCGTCCTCGTCGAACGGGAGCGGGTTGCGGGTCCGCTTGAGGTCGAGGGCGCCGAGCACCTCGCCGTGGGCGATCAACGGCACGGCGAGATAGGAGTGGACGCCGGCCCGGGCCAGCAGCGCTCCGGCCTCGGCGTCCCGGGCGATGCGGGGGATGTCCTGCTCGCCGACGTGCCGCACCAGGACCGGCCGGCCGGTGTGCACGCACAGGGTGACCAGGCGGTCGCCGTCGTAGGCCGCGACGTCACCGGGGGCGTCGGCGGCGCGCAGCGCCACGGTGGGGTGGGCCGCCTTCAGCGCGAGGGCGCGAAAGAGCTCGGGGCCGTTGTCCGGTCTGCGTGAGCGGCGGCAGGCCAGCGCCGAGTCCAGGATGTCCACGGCGACCACGTCGGCGAGCTGGGGGACGGCGATCTCGGCCAGTTCGTGGGCGGTCCGGTCCACCTCCAGCGTGGTGCCGACACGGGTGGAGGCCTCGGCGATGAGGGCGAGCCGCCGCCGGGCCCGGTCGGCCTCCGCGGCGGCGCGGTGCCGTTCGGTGACGTCGACGACCGAGGCGGCCGCGCCCAGCACCCGCCCGCCGGGGTCCTCCAGGCGGTAGAACGACAGGGACCAGGCGTGCTCGTGGTCGGGGTCGGTCGGCGGGCGGCCCACGTGGTACTGGTCGAGCAGCGGCGTGCCCGTGGTGAGCACCTGCCGCAGGGCGGACTCGATGGTGTCGATGTCGGGCAGCAGCCTCGCCTCCCTCAGGCGGCGGCCGGCATGTTCCTCGGCGGGAATGCCGTCGATGCGTTCGAGCGCCGGGTTGACCAGCAGGTAGCGCAGGTCCGGGTCCAGGAGGGCCAGGCCGATCGGGGACTGGTTGATCAGCCGTTCGCACAGCGCCAGATCGGTCTCGACGCGCTGGAGCAGATTGTGGTCGGCGGCGATGCCCAGGGCGTAGACGTCCCCGAGATCGTCCTGGAGACGCATGTTGCGGAACTCCATCAGACGGCTGCTGCCGTCCTTGTGCCGGATGGGAAAGGCGCCGGCCCAGCTCCGGCCGGTCTCCAGCACCTCCGTGAACAGCCTCACCACGGACTGGAGGTGCTCGGGGTGGATCAGCAGCCGCGCCGCGTACCTGCCGAGGGCCTCCCGCGCGGTGTAGCCGAAGAGATCCTCCGCCTGGGGGGTCCAGAACACGATGCGTCCGTCGGCGTCGACGACCATCGCCGACACGCTCAGCACGTCCAGCAGGCCGGTGGGCGCGGGCGTTTCGGGACGGTACGCGTTCCCGGCCGGCCGGATGGGTTCGGCTGTCATCGGGGGCCTCCTCCTGTACCTCCATGCTGCCCCCGGTCCGGCGAGTCCGGAAGCCGGGCGGGCTTCGAGGCGGGGCGACGGCGCCGTGCACGTCGGGCGGACAAGCAGGAACATGGTCGTGTAAAGGACGGCAGCCATGGACTCTGCGCGAGAAGCTTCCGACGCCCCCGCGCCCGCAGGACCGCGCGATCTCCTCGACGCGTCCACCGACGCGGCGGCGATCGTGTCCGCGGACGGCGTCGTGATCGGCTGGACGCGCGGCGCGGAAGCACTGCTCGGCCGCCCGGCGGCGGAGGTGGTCGGCAAGTCGGCCGCGGAGCTGGTGGCGATGGACCGGGACCCGGCGCGGGTGGCCGGCGTCGCGGAGCGCTGCCGCACCGGCATGGGGTGGAGCGGTCTCATCGCCGTACGCCACCACGACGGCCGCCCGGTCGACGTCGACCTCCGGGTCTCCGCGTCCTTCCGGATCGGCGACGACGAGTGCTTTCTGCTCTCGGCACGCGGGCAGAGCCGGCAGTGGACGCTGGGCCAGTCCGTCCTCGACGGGTTCCTGACCCGCTCCCCGGTCGGGATGGCGGTGATGGATCTCCAACTGCGCTACGTGTGGCTGAACGACACGCTGGAACGATTCGGCGGTGTGCCCCGGGAACAGCGGATCGGGCGCCGGCTGAGCGATCTGCTGCCCGGGTTGCAGGCGGACGCCCTCGAGAAGCTGATGTGCAAGGTGCTGAAGACCGGAGCACCGGTCACCGACCACGAGTACCTGGGATGGAGCTGGGCCGACCCGCACCGCCGGCACGCCTACTCCACCTCGTTCTTCCCCCTGGTGGGTGACGACGGCTCGGTCACCGGGATCTGCTACATGGTCCAGGACGTCACCGAGCGGTGGGCCGTGCGTCAGCTGCTGTCGCTGGTCAACGAGGCCGGGACGCGCGTCGGCACGACCCTGGACGTGATGCGCACGGCTCAGGAACTCGCCGACTTCGCCGTTCCCCGCTTCGCGGACTTCGTCATCGTCGACCTGCTGGAGCCGGTGCTCAGCACCGAAGGACACGGCGCGTGGCTGACCGACGCGGGGCCGGCACCGGCGAGACCGGTGATGCGGCGCGCCGGACTGGCCTCGGTGCGCGAGGGCTGCCCGGAGGCCGTGGCACGGATCGGGGACCGGGTCGACTTCCTCCCCCCGCCGCACGACGCGAGCCTGCTCATCGACGGCGAACCGATCCTCATCCCCGTCCTCGATGCCTCCGACGACCTGTGGACCGCCGAGCCGGAGCGGACGGCGAGCATCCGCGCGTTCGGACTGCACTCCCTCATCTCCGTACCGATGCGCGCGCGCAACACCGCCCTGGGCCTCGCCACGTTCGTACGGTCCCTCAACCCCGTCTCGTTCCGGTCCGACGACGTCCTGCTGGCCCGGGAACTGGTGGCGCGGGCGGCGCTGTGCGTCGACAACGCCCGCCGCTACACCCGGGAGCACACGGCGGCGGTCACCCTCCAGCGCAGCCTGCTGCCCCACGCCCTCGCGGGCGGGACGGCGCTGGAAGTGGCCTCCTCCTATCTGCCGGCGGACCCCACGGACGGGGTGGGCGGCGACTGGTTCGACGTGATCCCGCTGTCCGGGGCCCGGGTGGGCCTCGTCGTCGGTGACGTGGTGGGGCACGGCATCGCCGCCGCGGCGACCATGGGCCGGCTGCGCACCGCGGTGCAGACCCTCGCCGACATGGAGATGCCCCCCGACGAGCTGCTGGCCCACCTCGACGACCTGGTGCTCCGGCTCAGCGCGGAACGGACCGACGGGCCGGCCGCCCAGCAGAGCGCCACCGCCTTCCTGGGGGCGACCTGCCTGTACGCCGTCTACGACCCGGTCACCAGGCGGTGCACCATGGCCCGGGCCGGGCACCCGCCGCCCGTCGTCGTCGCCCCCGACGGGCAGGTGTCCTTCCCGGAGCCCCCGGCCGGGCCCCCGCTGGGGCTCGGCGGGATGGCGTTCGAGGCCACCGAGATCGAGCTCGCCGAGAACAGTCTGATCGGCCTCTACACCGACGGCCTCGTCGAGACGGCCGACCGCGACATCGAGCAGGGCATGTCCCGGCTCGGTGAGGTGCTGGCGCGGTCCGACGCCGACCTGGCGACCCTGTGCACCTCGACCGTGCGGCAGCTCGTGCCCGTGCCCCAGCCCGACGACATCGCCCTGCTCCTGGCGCGCACCCACGCCCTGGGCGCCGACCGTGTCGTCTCCTGGGAGGTGCCCGTGGACCCGGCCGCCGTCGCCGATGTCCGGGCCCGCGCGACCCGCCAGGTACAGGCCTGGGGGCTGGGCGATCTGGCCATGACGTCCGAGCTCATCGTGAGCGAGCTGGTGACCAACGCCATCCGCTACGCCACACCCCCCATCCGGCTGCGGCTGCTCCTCGACGCACGCCTGACCTGCGAGGTCTCCGATGCCAGCAGTACGGCCCCACGGCTGCGACATGCCCGGATCATGGACGAGGGGGGCCGCGGCCTCTTTCTGGTGGCCCAGCTGGCCCATCGGTGGGGAGCCCGGTACACGGCCGACGGGAAGATCATCTGGGCCGAGCAGGAGATCCCGTAGCCGTCCGTTCGCACGCCGGGTGCGGTGAGGCCGACCCCCCGGAGAGTGCCGGCCGTAAGGGCCGCGTCAAAGGCGTGGATGTCCCCGTGAGGGACCTGTCAACGGCGGTCACCCGCGACGCCGATCCACCGTCCACCCCACCCCTCCGGAGGGCCCGGCCGGGCTCAGCCAGGCGCCGATGCCTGCGAGGGCGCCGTTCCCGTGGGCGGATTCGACGTCGGCGGCCAGGTCGGCGACGGTGACGGACCCGAGGGACTGCCGCCATGCCGCATCGGCGGAGGCCGTGGCACGGCTGATCGCACACGGTGCGGTGCAGGCCTCGGCGAGGCCGACGATGTTCTCGGCGGTCACAGCCTGGACACGGTCACCCTCACCGTGGAGGGCATCGGCACGCTGTCCCGGGCCCGCCACTGCCGCCGCTGAGGCAGTAGTACCGAAGAGATCCCTGCCGCGGCATCCGGCGTGGCCGCCGCCACCTCCCCCCGGGCGAGGAAGCCGTCGGGCCCGAGCCGCGCGCTCGTGTGGCCGGGCCACACCCTTCCGGGGGGTCGGCCGGACGTTGGGGCCCGGAATCGGGGTGGGGGTGGTGGCCCCACCACCACCCCCGGGGGTCGGGTGTGTGCCGGACAGCCCTCGTGGGAGCGGGAGCCGTTGGGGGAGGCTCTGCATGTAGTCACCGACCAAGGGGGAGGGCGAGGTCTCATGGGCCCGCAACTCGTGCAGTTCAAGCGCTCACACAGCGGCTCGGCCGGCCCGGACGCGGTGGGCCGTCTGTGCCAGGGGCTTTTCGACTCGCTGCCGCGGGCCGACCAGCGGCGCAAAGCCGAGCTGTATGTGCGGGGACTGCTGACGGCACGGGGGCGCAAGACCATGCGCAACATCGCCGCGCATGCCGGGATGCCGGCCGGTGAGCAGAGCCTGCACCACTTCATCTCCTGTTCCACCTGGGACTGGCGGCCCGTCCGCGAAGCGCTCGCGGCGCAGCTGGACGGGCTGCTGAATCTCCGGGCGTGGGTGGTCAAGCCCATGGTGATTCCCAAGTCGGGCATTCATTCGGTGGGCGTGGGGCGCAGCTTCGACGCGGAGTCGGGGCACATGGTCAACGGGCAGCAGGCGTTCGGCGCCTGGGCCGCCTCGGAGGAGGCGAGCGTGCCGGTGAACTGGGCTCTGCATCTGCCGGAGGAGACCACGCTGGCGGGCTGCGCGGCCCGTGCGGTGCTCGACGTCGCCGGTGCGCGCTCGCTGCGACCGCTGCCCGTGGTGGTGGACGCGGTCGACGGCGGCCCGGAGCTGCTGCCGCACCGGCTGGGGGCGGCCGGTGTGCCGTTCATGATGGCGGTCCCCGCCGCCACCTCCCTGTACGTGACCGACCCACAACTGCCCGGTTTGCACGGGGGGCTGGTGACGGCCGGGCGGGTGATGGACGCGGCGGGTCCGCTGCGCAGGCCGGTGCGGTACGAGGACCGGGCGAGCCGCTCCGTGGGGATCAGCTTTGTCGCCGCTCTCCAGGCGGAACTCCCGGATCCGGCCGGGCCGCGGACGGCCGGTGGCCGGGTCGCCTCCCGTCGGCCGCTGCTCCTGATCGGGGAGTGGGCGGAGGCCGGACGCCGGCCCGAGCGGTACTGGCTGACCGATCTGACGACTGCCCCGCCCGCGCTGCTGATGCGGCTGGCCCAACTGTCGCGCCGGATCGAGACAGGCGCGGTCAACACGGCGGACCGGGTCGGCATGCGGGACTTCGAGGGGCGCTCGTTCCAGGGCTGGCACCGCCATGTCACCCTCGCGTCGGCCGCGCAGGCCGCCCTGGCGACGCCGGTTCAGGCCGCGCAGTGGTGCGGTGCCGGACAGGCTCGGGGCCACGGTGTGCGCCCGGGGTTCGAGGGCGGGTACGACCGGATGGCCGGCTTCGCGGGGATCGGCGGAGGCGGCGTGCTCGCCGGGACGGCGCCCTTCGGTGGTGAGGGCGGCCACGCGATGCGCAGGCGCTCGGCGTGACCGGACCGCCCCTGGGACGACCGGCGCACGGACGAGGCGCACGGGGGTGAGCGGGCCGGGGCCTACGGCTGCTGGGTCGCCGGGTCCTCCGCGACGAGCGTGTCCCTGGTGCGGTGCAGCCGCAGGGCCAGCTGCACTTCGAGCGCGCGTGCCGGCTCCTGCCAGTCCTCGCCGAGCAGGGCGGTGATGCGCTCCAGCCGGCGCGAGACGGTGTTCGGATGGACGTGGAGTGACTCCGCCGCGTACGTGGGGCTGTTGCCCGACTCGAAGTACGCCTCGAGCGTCTGGACGAGGTTGGTGAACCGATGGGCGTCGTAGTCGATGACCGGACCGATGGTGTGGGTGATGTAGTCCGTCACGTTGCGGTGGTCGCCGAGCAGCAGGCCCAGGAAGCCGAGTTCCTTGGCGGAGGCCGTGGAGCCGCTGCCGCCGAGCGCGCTCAGAGCGCTGAGGCAGCGGACCGCCTCGGAGTAGGTCGGCTCGACCTCCTCGATGCGCAGGGTGGGGCCGGCGGCGCCGACGGTCACCGGGTGGCCGAGCAGCGGGGACAGTTCCTTGGAGATGCGGCGGGCGGTGGCGCCCGGGTCCTCGGACGGCAGCAGCAGGGTGAGACAGCCGCCGCGCACGCTGGACAGGCCGCCGCAGCGCAGCGCGTAGGACGCGGCCCAGACCACGGCGCGGCCCTGGGAGCCGCCTTCGGGACGGATGACCACGACGGCGTGCGGGCGTTCCAGGTCGATGCCGAGGCTGCGGGCGCGGTCGCGCAGTTGGGGCAGTGGGCGTTGCGGCGTGCTGAGCAGGGCCTCGAAGAACTCGTCGCGCACCTGGCTTTCGGCGACCGCGGTGTTGCGCTGCATCAGCAGCAGAACTCCCGTGGTTCCGGCGGCGAGCCGCAGCAGGCTCAGTTCGTTCTCCGTCAGTGGCTCGGCGGCGTGCAGCAGGAGACAGCCGAGCCGTTCGGCGCCGGCCGTCACCGGAGCGAGCCAGCCGGTGTCCGTCAACTGGATGGGTTCCCCGACCACTTGGGCCTCCAGTGTCGCCTCGGCGACCTGCGTGAGGCTGGCCTCGGGGAGGTCGCCGGTGGCGGCGAGGGTGCGGGTGCCGAGGTCGAGGATGGCGACCCCGCCGTCGAGGGCCTCCGCGGTCAGCGCGGTCAGCGCGGTGAGACCGGATCCGTCGAGGAGCAGGTCGATCATGCGGCCGTGGACTTCGTTGACGCGGTGGGCGGCTGTGAGGTCGGACTTGACCCTGGAGCCGTACTGCTCCAGAGCGGCGATGTCCGTGCGGGCCTGGCTGAGTACCCGGGTCTTCTCGATGGCCACGGTGGCGAGGTCGCCGAGCGAGGACATCAGCGCTATCTCGTCGGGGGTGAAGTGCCGGATGTTGCGGTCGGCCGAGTAGAGCACCCCGAAGGAGACGTCGCGGTGGCGCAGCGGAACCGCGAGGAGGGCGTGGATGCCTTCGGCGTGGACGACCTCGTCGATCACCGGATGGTGGGTGATGCGCTCGTCTGCCATGTAGTCGGGGGTCCAGAAGGGTGCGGCACCGTCCCGCGCGGCGCTGCCGAGGCCGGCCTGTCCCGGTACCCGGAATCCGACGGTCAGGGCGGTGGCGTGGCCGTCCGCGGTGCGTACGTAACTGTCGCCGGCTTCCTCGTCGTAGAAACTGATGTACGCCATGTCGAGGTTGAGCAGCAGACGGGCGCGCCGGGTGATGACTTTGAGCAGGGTGTCGAGGTCGTACGGCAGCGTCAGGTCGCGGGCGGTGTCGACGAGAGCGGAGAGCCCGGCCTCGCGCTGCTGGCGACGGCCCAGTTGGGTGCGCACCGTGAGGGCGAGGTCCAACGCCTCTTTGAGAGAGCTGATGGCGTCCTCACCGGCGCCCGCGCGACGGGCGGCACCGACGAGCTCGTCATAGGCGGCCGCGGGCGCTTCCCGGGCCAGGAGTTCGAGCACTGTGAGAGCACCGACATGGCTGGGGAGGGCGTCCAGTGTCAAGGCTCGTCCTCCGGGTCAGGAATGTTCGCGATGGACAGCGGTGCCTGAGAAGTGTAGGTGAGGTGTCAGATCATGGTCAATTGACAACTATCCGTATTCATTAGCGGATTGATGAACTCCGTATTGGGAGTTCTTTGTGACTGCTTGATTGTCTTTGTGAGTGGGGTAGTGGCCCCGGCACCGCTGGGGCCCCTCGGGTGTGTTGACAGCTCACCTTCCGCGCCCCGTATCCGCCGAAGCAGACTTCGAGGCATCGGGGCTCCCGAGCCCGTGGCGGAATTCATCAGGGGGGAACACAGTCATGCAGCAGAACCAACTTCTGGTCAGGTCGGCACCGCAGCAGTCCCAGGTCCGCGACTACGAGCGCTCACTGGCCCGCAGCGCCATGTCCCGCACCCGGGCGGACCGCCCGGACCGGTTCGAGCTGCGCGGCCGCACCTGGGATCTGCTCGACGACGTGTTCGCCCCCATCTATTCGCCCAGCACGGGCATCGCGCTCGACTTCCTCGGCTGGACCGAGACGGTCTCGGCCCCCCGGACCGGTTCCATGCTGGAGATCGGCTGCGGCACCGGAATGATCGCGGTGACCGGAGCGCTGGCCGGCTGCGACCGGGTGGTCGCCTCCGACATCAACCCGCAGGCCGTCGCCAACGCGGCGCGCAACGCCGCCCGGCACCAGGTGAGCGACCGGGTCGAGGCCGTGCACAGCGACCTCTTCGACGGGCTCGACCCCGCCGAGCGCTTCGACCTGATCTTCTGGAGTTCCAACTACGTGCTGGCCCCCGAGGACCACACCTACGGATCGGTGCACGACGTCGCGTACGTCGACGCCGGGTACGCGGCGCACCGGCGGTTCGTGGCCGAGGCCCAGCACCGACTGGCCCCGGGCGGCTCCGCGCTGCTGCACTTCAGCTCGCGCGGCGACCTGGGCGCCCTGCACGCGCTGGCCGCCGGTGCCGGGCGTGAACTGCGCACACTGCGCTCGGCCTTCGTGCAGGAGGGCGAGCATCCGGTCGAGCACCTGCTGCTCGAGATCGTCCCGGCCTGCTGAGCGAAGACCCCGCACCCTCCGCCCCCACACCCTGAAGCGAGGTCCCTGTGCGCACTCTTCTGGTCGACAACTACGACTCGTTCACCTACAACCTCTTCCACCAGATCGCCGAGGTCACCGGCCGGGACCCGGTGGTGCTGCGCAACGACGAGACGACCTGGCGGCCGGAGTTGCTGGACGGCTTCGACGCGGTCGTGATCTCGCCGGGCCCGGGCAACCCCGAGCGTGCGGCGGACTTCGGGATCTGCCGGGACATCCTGGCCCAGGCGGACCTGCCGCTGCTCGGGATCTGCCTGGGCCACCAGGGCCTGGCGCACGCACACGGGGGCCGGGTGGTGCGGGCGGCCGAACCCCGGCACGGTCGTACCTCGCCGGTGCTGCACGACGGGACGGGCCTGTTCGCGGGGCTGCCCTCGCCGTTCGAGGTCGTGCGCTACCACTCGCTGGCGGTCGCCGACCTGCCGGCCGAACTGGAGGTGACCGCGTGGAGTGACGACGGGGTGGTCATGGGTCTGCGTCATCTCGAACTACCGCGCTGGGGAGTGCAGTTCCACCCCGAGTCGATCTGCACCACCTACGGGCACGAGCTGATCCGGAACTTCCAGCGGCTGGTCGGGGAGCACCACGGCAAGCGGTTCGCAGCCAGTCGCCGATACGCTTCCGCGGGAGTTCCCGCGGTACCGCAGCAGTTGCCGACCCCGACCCCGACCCCGGCCCCGGCCCCGGTGCCCGGCGACCGCCGGAAGCTGCGCGTGCTCGCCGACTTCCTCACCACCGGCTGGGACGACGAAGTGGTGTTCGACGAGCTGTTCCGGGACGGGCCGCACGCGTTCTGGCTGGACAGCAGCCGTACCGACAGCGCCGGCCGGTTCTCCTTCCTCGGAGACGCACACGGGCCCCTCGCGCGGGTGGCGACCGCCGACGTCGCCAGCGGCACGGTCACCGTGTCCGATGCCGAAGGCGTCGCCGAACAACTCGTCGCCGAGCACTTCCTCGACTGGATAGACCGCGATCTGCGCTCCCACGACGTCCGCGTCCCCGACCTGCCCTTCGGCTTCGCGCTCGGCTGGGTCGGCTACCTCGGATACGAGCTCAAGGCGCAGTGCGGCGGAGACCTGGGCCATCGGGCCGGACAGCCCGACGCCGGCATGGTGTTCGCCGACCGGGCCGTCGTCCTCGACCACCACACCGGCACCACCTATCTGCTCGCCCTCGCCGAGTCCGGCGACGAGGAGACGGCCCGCGACTGGCTGCGGGACACCGCCGACCGGCTCCGTACCCTGGCCGGCCGCCGGCTAGCCGACCCCGAGCCGCAACCGCCCCTCACCGGGCTGCGGCTGCGCCACGACCGGGACCGCTACCTCGCGCTCATCGACGAGTGCCGTCAGGAGATCGCGGCCGGTGAGACCTACGAGGTGTGCCTGACCAACATGGCCGAGGCGGACGGGTCGCCCGACCCCTGGGAGACCTACCGGACGCTGCGCCGATCGCACCCGGCGCCGTTCGGCGCGCTGCTGCGGTTCGGCGACCTCTCGGTGCTCAGCACCTCCCCCGAGCGGTTCGTGCGCGTGGGGACCGACCGTGTCGCCGAATCCCGCCCCATCAAGGGCACCCGGCCACGCGGGGCGACCCGCGCCGAGGACACGGAGATCCGCCGTGAGCTGGCCGCGCACGAGAAGGACCGCGCCGAGAACCTGATGATCGTCGACCTGGTCCGCAACGACCTCGGCCGGTGCGCGCGCTCCGGCACCGTCGAGGCGGACGACATCTTCCGCGTCGAGACGTATGCGACCGTCCATCAACTGGTCAGCACCGTACGGGCCGAACTGCGCCCCGAGCTGTCCGCTGTCGACTGTGTGCGCGCGGCCTTCCCCGGCGGCTCCATGACCGGGGCGCCCAAACTGCGCACCATGCAGCTCATCGACCGCCTCGAAGCGGGACCGCGCGGTGTCTACTCGGGTGCCATCGGCTACTTCTCGCTCTCCGGCGCGGCCGATCTGAGCATCGTCATCCGTACGGTGGTGATGACCCCGGGGCGTGTCGGCTACGGGATCGGCGGCGCCGTCATCGCGCTGTCCGATCCGGCGGAGGAGTTCGAGGAGACCGCGGTCAAGGCGGCCCCGCTGCTGAGCCTCACCGAAGAGGGGTTCCCGGGCCGGGACGCGGACACCGGGCCGGAGCCGCAGCGGAGTCTGACCCCCGCGGCCCGCTGACCCGCACCCCCGCGACCGGCCCACCGACTGTGCTCCCCGACGCCCCGCGCGGCTCCGTGAACCCTCACCGGTCCACGGAACCGTACGGGGCGCGTCGTCTGCGCGGGGAGCGCTGTCCGTACGGGGCGCGTTGCCGGCACTCGGCGGTGTGCGACACGGGTCGCGCCGCGGGTGCGGGCCGTGTCTCCCGCGCGGCCCACGGCCCTGCGGCCCACGGCCCTGCGGCCCACGGCCCTGCGGCCCACGGCCCTGCGGCCCACGGCCCTGCGGCCCACGGCCCTGCGGCCCACGGCCCTGCGGCCC